>DATISV010000335.1:0-8575 GCA_035468505.1 Luteolibacter sp.
AGGTGACCACGGCGCAGGGCAGCGTGAGCAGCGCCGGGAGCGTGACGCTCTGGGATTTTCAAGCGGGTTCGCAGGTTGTGACCGGGTTTGGAGAAAACTCCAGCGACCAGATCACGCCGCCCGCTGGACTGGATGACGCCATCGCCATCGCCGCCGGGCAGCACCACAGCCTCGCCCTCCGCGCGGACGGCAGCGTCACCGGCTGGGGCGCGAATTGGGCGGGCCAAGCCAGCCCGCCGCCGGGCATTTTACCCGCCATCGCCATCGCCGGCGGCGGCCACCACAGCCTCGCGCTGCAAGCCGACGGGACCGTCGCCGGCTGGGGCCGGAATGACGAAAGCCAGTGCTCCGGGGCCAGCGGCCTTTCCGACATCGCGGCCATTGCCGCCGGTGGCTATCACAGTCTGGCGCTGACCCGCCCGGGCACCGTCACCGCCTGGGGTTCCGATTCTTTGGGCCAAGCTACAGTCCCGGAAAACCTCGGTGGAGTCGTCGCCATCACCGCAGGCGAAAATTTCTCCGTCGCATTGAAATCCGACGGCAGCGTGGTCGCCTGGGGAGACAATTCCTCCGGCCAAACCGAAATCCCGGCCACCGCCACCGGCATCGTCGCGATCACCGCGGGCAGCGCCCACGTCATCGCCTTGAAGGCCGACGGCACGCTCGTCGGCTGGGGTGCCAACTGGGCGGGCCAGCTCAACTTCCCCGCCGCGCCAGCCAGTCCGATCACGCGGATTTCCGCCGGCCGCCACCACACCGTCGCCCTTCTTGCCGATGGTTCCTGTCTCGCTTGGGGAGCCAACTGGAGCGGCCAATCCAGCGAACCCGCCGTCACCAACGCTGTCGCCGTCGCCGCCGGGGGCGATCATTCGCTCATACTCGGCGCCGCCTCGCCGGTCCCGCGGATCTCCACCGGCCTCATGGCGAGCGGAAAGCCCAGCCAGTCATTCTCGCTGGCTCCGACCGCGGAAAACGGGCCGTCCATTTTCACCGCGCAAGGGCTCCCGCCCGGCTTGGGCGTCGATTCCCAGACCGGGGCAATCACCGGCACTCCGACCCGCGGCGGCGATTTCCTCGTCACGCTCACCGCCCGCAACGGCTTCGGGATTTCCCACCGCCTCATCCGCCTGTTCATCGGGCCCTACGTGATCGGTTGGGGGACTTCCGTCCCCGGTCCGATCCCCGGGACGCTCGCCGACGTGGTGCAAGTCGCCGCGGGCGCGACCCACGGGCTGGCGCTTCTCAAGAATGGCACCGTCAGCGGATGGGGGAGCAATAACTATGGCGAAAGGACCGCCCCGATAGGCGTAGCAGGCGTCATCGCCATCGCGGCGGGCGACCAGTTCAGCCTCGCGCTCAGGGCCGATGGCAGCGTTTACGCTTGGGGCCGGAATCCCGCGGGGCCGGCTTTCACCAACCCGATCGCCACCGGCGTGGTCGCCATCGATTCAAGCGGTACCAACGCCACCGCGCTGATGGCCAACGGGACCGCGAAAGTGCTCTTTGACGGCTATCAGGGTTATAGTTTCGGCAGCGAGTTGATCTCCGTCGCGGCCAGCCCCAACTATTATTCCTTTTCGCCCGGCGACGTCGTCATCAACCGCAGTGGCTATGTCAGCACTTGGTATGGGCTCGGACTCTCCACCTCGACCGGCTTCGACCGGCTCGCCTACTCGGGCGAAGGTAACTACTACTCAGGGACGGAACCACCCGTCTGGGGCGTCCAACGGGGAGGAAAGCTCTACGAATTTCTCGGGGACCGCATCTACGACACCCGAACCCAGACGCTTCGCCCCGAGACATCGACCGCGATCGACGTGGTGGCTGGCGACATGTTCGCGCTGGTCCTGAATGCCGACGCCACCGCCACCACTCTCGCGGCCAGCCCGGACCCGGACTATTCCTACTACACCGTTCAGCCAGCTCCCCGGCCCGTTTCCGAAAGCTTGGTCAACGTCGGTGCCATCGCCGCCCGCAATGGCTATGCGCTGGCCATCAAGGAGCCTTCCGCCCGCGCCCGCTTCACCTCGGTGCGGGTCACGGAGGGCCGCGTCGGCCAGAGCTTCAGCCATCGCTTGGTCGTCAGCGCAGGCTCGCCATCCTTCAGCGCGGCGCTTTTGCCCGCCGGTCTTTCGATCCATTCCGGCACCGGGGTCATCTCCGGCAGTCCGTCGACCGCCGGAGTTTTCAACTTCGTCGCCATCGCCAACTATCCCGGCTATTTCATCACCCAGGTCGTCAGTGTGAAATTCACCAGCGGCGTCGGCCCGGTGGACATCGTTTTAACCGGCGACACCGTTGCCGAGGACCTGCCCGCCAGCACGCCCGTCGGCAGCCTCGCCGCCATGGATTACAGCCCGTCGGACACGTTCACCTACGCGCTCGTCTCCGGCCCCGGCTCGACCGACAACGGCAAGTTCAAGATTTCCGGCAACCAGCTGCTGACCAACGCGAGCCTCGACTTCGAGACCAAGCCGCTGCTCTCGGTCCGCATCCAGGTCACCGATTCCGGCCGCAACAGCTTCGCCAAAGTTTTCCAAATCAACGTCACCAACGTGTTCACCGACGATGACGACCAGGACGGCCTCAACCAGGCCGAGGAAATCCAACTCGGCACCGATCCGTTCAAGCGGGACACCGACCAGGACGGAGCCGGCGACGGTCAGGAAATCGCCATGGGCAGCAACCCGCTTTCCGCCGCCAGCAAGCCCGCCCGTTACGTCGCCGCGTGGGGCTCGAATTCCAATGGCCAGTGCAACGTGCCGCCGGATCTAGGTCCGGTCATCGCCGTCGCCGCCGGCAGTTATCACACGCTCGCCCTGAAGGAAGACGGCACCGTCACCGCCTGGGGCATGAATTCCTCCGGCCAATGCGATGTCCCGATCGGGCTTGGCGGCGTCATTGCCATCGCCGCCGGCTACAGCCACAGCGTCGCTCTCAAGGCGGACGGCACCGTCGTCGCGTGGGGTTCATCCTCGTATGCCACCCCGCCTGCGGGCCTGACCGACGTGATTGAAATTTCCGCCAGCGCATACCTGAGCGCCGCGCTGCGGGCGGACGGCCAAGTCGTCGTCTGGGGATCAAATTCCTATGATACCACCACGGTTCCGGCCGCCGCAGCAGGGTCCGTCCATGTCGCCGTCGGTCCCGACCGTGTCCTCGCGCTCAACCGTTCAGGCGCGACGGTCGGCTGGGGTTACGAATCGCAGGGCGTGATCTCCGGCCCCGCGAGCCGCACTGACCTCGCCGCCCTCGCCGCCGGCTCCGGCATCAGCCTCGGACTCGCCCGGGACGGCCGCGTCCAGGCCTGGGGCTCCAGCAGCTTCGGGGTCTTGGACGTGCCGGCTGGCTTGGACTCCGTCATCGGGATTTCCGCCGGCTACTACCTCGCGCTGGCCAACCGCACCGACGGGCGTCTCTTTGCCTGGGGCTACAATACCTATCAGCAAACCGCGGTGCCGCCCGGCCTCGGTCCGGTGCAAACGGCGGCCGCCGGGAGCTATCACGTGGTTGCGCTCATCGGCTCGTCGCCGCCGGAGCACTTCCTCACTGCCTCGGTGCCGGCGGTCGTCGGCCTGCCGGTTTCCCGCCAACTTTCGTTTGCCGGCACGGCCGACCGCTTCAGCGCCTGGTTCTTGCCGCCCGGCCTCTCCTTCGACACCCAGACCGGCAGCCTCACGGGAGTGCCCCAGCAAAAGGGCGTATTCAACATCCGCGTCGCCGCGGAAAAGGGATTTTCCCGCGTCACCAGGATCATCACCGTCGACTGCGAAAACCCGCGGCGCTTCGAAGAATGGAACGCCGTGCATTTCCCCGGCAAGGTCTCCGCCCCGCTCGCCGATTCCGATGGCGACGGCGATTCCGATCTCCTGGAATACGCCCTGGGCAGCAATCCCGCGGGCCATGACCCCGGGCCGTCCGTCACTCTCACCACCGTGCAAACCAGCGCCGGAAATTTCCCCGCGCTCCGTTACGCGCGCTACAAGGACGCCATCGATATCCGCTGCGTCGTCGAAGTCTCCAACAATCTCGTCGATTGGAACCCCACAACCGCGACCGTTTCCATCGTCGATCACGGCGACACGGAAACCGTCACCGTCCGCGGTCCGCTTCCCCTGTCCGCGGAGCAACCCGCGTTCATGCGCCTCAAGGTCGAGCCCATCGCGCCGTGACTGGCGCTTTCCCGGCGCTGACAGAGTCGGGATTTGTCAGGAGACGTTCGGGATTGGCGGGCTTGATCGAACTGTGACAAGAAAGTGTCTACAAAATGTGCCCACACGAGCCCGTCTCCCATAAGGCGAAAGCCCTAATCCATTGAGGATCAGGGCTTTCAAATGGCTCCGGCGGTTGGGATCGAACCAACGACCTAGTGATTAACAGTCACCCGCTCTGCCGCTGAGCTACACCGGAGTTGTGCCCTCGGGTTGAAGGCGCGGCAAGATGCATGGGGGTGCGGGCGGGGCGCAAGTGAAAATTTGTCACGGGCGGGATTCGCCGCGGCGGGGGCGTGGGTCGCGCGGTTTCACAACGAGGCACGGATTTTGGCGAAGCCGGGTTTGATGACATCGAAGATCATGCGGATGCGGTCATCGAAGGGCGTGAAGGCGCTTTTCATGGCGTTGAGCGAGAGTTTTTCGAGATCGGCGAGGTTGAGGTCGAAGAGTTCGGTGGCGAGGGTGGTTTCCCGGGTCATGGTGGTGTCGCTCATCAGGCGGTCGTCGGTGTTGAGGCAGACGCGGAAGCCACGGCGGAAGAACAGGCCGAAGGGGTGTTCCTCAAGGCTCTCGCAGGCGCCGGTGTGGAGGTTGCTGAGCAGGCACATTTCGAGCGGCACGCGGCGGTCGAGCACGTATTGGGCGAGGCGGCCGAGGCGCATGGTGCCGTCGGGAAAGACCTCGATGTCGTCGCGCAGGCGGGTGGCGTGGCCGAGGCGGTGCGCGCCGCAGTATTGAAGCGCCTGCCAGATGGATTCCGGGCCGTAGGCCTCGCCGGCGTGGATGGTGATGTAGAAGTTGGCCCGCTCGATGGCTTGGAAGGCATCGACGTGTTTCTTGGGCGGAAACCCGTGTTCGCCGCCGGCGAGGTCGAAGCCGACGACGCCCATGTCGCGGCAGCGGATGGCGAGTTCGGCGGCTTCGAGCGAGGTTTTCATGTGGCGCATGGCGCAGATGATGAGCCCCCAGCGGACACCGAACTCGCGCTCGCCGCGCTTCAGCCCGCGGATCACGGCGGCGACCACCTCGTCCTGGATGAGCCCGCCTCCGGTGTGATAGACCGGCGCGAAGCGGACCTCGGCATAAACCACGCCGTCGTCATACATGTCCTCGATGAACTCATAGGCCACGCGCTCGAGCGCCTCGGGCGATTGCATCACGGCGATGGTGTGAATGAAGCCTTCGAGGTATTCGGGCAGGCTGCCGCGCTGGGCGCCGCGATGGAACCAGGTCGCGAGTTCACCGGGATCGGTGGTGGGCAGGCCGTCGTAGCCGTGGTCGCGGGCGAGATCGATCACCGTGGCGGGCCGCAGGCCGCCATCGAGGTGCTCGTGGAGCAGGACCTTCGGCAGCGCGCGGATCTCGACGCGCTCGGTGAGCGCCTTGCCACGCAGCGGAACGCGGGCGGGTGGATTCATGCCTGGAATCTAACCGACCACCGCAAGAGTGCCATGGAAATCAATGACTACACTTTCGCTCCAACACGAACGGATTCAAGATGCGGGCGGGATGCCCGGGCTCCCTTGTTTTCATCACCAGAACATCACATAGAGGCCGATGGTGGCGATGACGATGGCAACGCCGGCGAGCTTGGCACCGGGCGAGGTGGTCAGTTCCATCTGCTCGTTGACGGGCAGTTCGACCGGTTTCCGCATCGGCTTGACCAGGGTGATGACGATGCCGGTGATCAGGACGATGAAGAAGCAGATCGCCATGCGGTCGAGGAAGGCCATTTCGGGCGAATACCAGAAGCCGTTGTCGGTGAGCCACGGGCCGACGAGCCATTTGAGGCCGGCGTAGCAGGCGATGTTGGTGACGATGCCGACGACGCCGAACCAGCGCGGGGTGCGCGGCGAGAAGAAGCCAAAGATGAAGACCGCGAGGATGCCGGGCGAGATGAAACCCTGGAATTCCTGGATGTATTTGAAGATGCTCTCGAAGTTGTCGAGCTTGGGCGCGACCAGCGCGGCGAGCAGGACGAAGAGGACGACGAAGGAACGTCCGACCTTGACCAGCAGGGCCTGGTCGGTGGTGTGGGTGAACTTCGCAAAGAGGTCCATGGTGGCAATGGTCGAGGCTGAGTTGAGCATCGAGGCCAGCGAGCTGATGACCGCACCGCAGAGGGCGGCGAGGACGAACCATGAGATCCACGGGTAGGGCTTGATCAGGTTGCGCACCAGGACGGGGAAGGCGGCGTCGTAGTCGTGGCCGACAAGGTTGCCGGCCGACTTGCCGCCGGCCGCGGTGACCTTGGCGGCAAGTTCGTTGATGCGGTCGGTGATGGCTTGCTGTCCGTCCGGATCGCCGATTTCAGCGTCGGCCGCATCGGCGTTGTGGGCGAGCACCTTGACAGCGAGGTCGAGGTTGTTTTCGACGAATGTCTCATTGACTACGAGGACTTGTGCGGGCGCGGCTTTTTCGAAAAGGGTCAGGTTTTTCGCGCTGGCGCTGGCGCGGAGGTCGTCGGAGAACAGGTTGAAGGCGAGGATGCCGGGGATGACGACGACGAAGGGGACGATGAGTTTGAGGAAGGCGGCGAAGACGATACCTTTCTGGCCCTCGGCGAGCGACTTCGAACCGAGCGTTCGCTGGACGATGTACTGGTTGAGGCCCCAATAGAAGAAGTTGGGGATCCAAAGGCCGATGAGCAGGGCGGTCCAGGGGATGTCGGAGTCCTCCTTGGGGCGGACCATGTGCATCTTACCGCCAGAGCCATTGGGGCCGTTGAGGGCGACGGCCTCGCCATCGACGCCGTCGTTGAGGAGCTTGAGGCGCTCCCAGGCACCGGCTTTTTCGAGGTCGGTCACGGTGGCGTTGGAATTGGCGACCTTGGTCTGAATGAGTTCCTCAGCGGGGCGCTCGGCGAGGGTGCTCATGGCGAACACGAGAACCACCGCGCCACCGAGGATGAGGGCGGAGCCCCAGACCAGGTCGGTCCAGGCGCAGGCCTTGAGGCCGCCGATGAAGACGTAGATGGCGGCGACGGCGGCGATGAGCCAGCACATCGCGGTGAGGTTATTGATGACCGGGACTTCGTTGTAGTATTCCGAAACAAACTTGGCGCCGGAAAAGATCACCGAGGAGGTGGTGACGAAGACCAGCGTGACGATGGCGGGGATGGCCATCGCGAGGCGTGCAACACCGTCGAAGCGATATTGGAGGAACTCGGGGATGGTGTAGAGGCCGGCTTTGAGAAAGCGCGGCAGGAACCAGAAGGCGACGAAGACCAGCGTGACGGCAGCCATCCACTCGTAGGAGGCGATGGCCATGCCGAGCCAGTTGGCCGACGAACCGGACATGCCGACAAATTGCTCGGTCGAGATGTTGGCGGCGATGAGCGAGAAACCCACCAACCACCAGGTGAGGCCACGGCCGGCGAGGAAGTAGCCGGTGGCCCCGGCTTCCTCGGCGTGAATCTCGTCGCGTGATTTCCAAATACCCCAGGCGACCACGCCGACGACGGCGACAACGAACAAGACGACTTCAATGGTGTTCATGGATGGGTTTTTCGATGTGGATGGGTTGGAGAAATTGGATCACCCGGCGGAAAAACGATGGATCATCAGATGCCGGTAGGTTTCCCCGGGACGCAGGACGCTGGATGGAAACGACGGCTGGTTCGGCGAATCGGGGAAACGCTGGGTTTCGAGGCACAGTCCGGCGCGGCGGGGGTAGTGGACGCCGTGCTTGCCGTCGAATTCATGCTCGATGAAATTTCCTGCGTAAAACTGGATGCCGGGTTGGTCGGTAAGCAGTTCCATCACGCGGCCGCTGGCGGGATCGCGGAGCCGGGCGGCGGGTTTCACTTCGGACCCGTTTTCCAGCACCCAGCAGTGATCGTAGCCGCTGCCAAAGCGGAGCGGTTCGTAGTCGGCATCGATCCGCTCGCCGACGAGGTGCGGGGTGGTGAAGTCCATCGGCGTGCCGGCCGCCGGCGCGATTTCTCCGGTGGGGATCATACCGGCGTTGGTGGGCAGGAAATGCCGCGCGTGGAGCGTGAGTTCGTGGCCGGTGGCGGGCGCGGCGGGGTCGCCCGTCAGGTTCCAGTAGCTGTGATGGATGATGTTGACGACGGTGGGGGCGTCGGTGGTCGCCTCGGCCTGCCAGACGAGTTCGTCGTCATCGGTGAGCGTGTAAGTCACCTTGACGCTGAGGTTTCCGGGGTAGCCCTCGTCGCCATCCTCGGAGAGCAGCGTGAATTCCACCGCATCGGCTCGAAGCGGCCGGGCAAGCCACAGTTTCTTGTTGAAGCCATGGATGCCGCCGTGGAGGTGGCAGTGGATGCCGCCGGGGTCGTTGTTGGTCGCGAGCGTGTATGACTTGCCTTCGAGCGAGAACTTCCCGCTGGCGATGCGGTTGCC
>DATISV010000336.1:0-2131 GCA_035468505.1 Luteolibacter sp.
GAAATCGACTACTGCCAGTGCCCGCTGGGTGAAATCATCCTGCGGCGCAGGAAAGTCCTGAGTCTTGGCGGAGAAATCGTTTATGACGTGATTCTCAACGAGGAATTCCTCATGAGCAGTTTGTTTCATGCGGCGGAAGACGCGCTGGCCGATCTCGGCTTGGAAATTCTCGCCGAACCCTCGGCGGATGTCGTGGTGGGCGGGCTTGGGCTTGGCTACACGGCCGCCGCCGCGCTGCGTCATTCAAAGGTCCGCTCGCTCGCCGTCGTCGAGTTTCTCGAACCGGTGATCCGCTGGCACTGCGAAGGCCTGTTGCCCGTTGAACCCCAACCCGACAAAGACCCGCGCACCACACTCGTCCATGCCGATTTCTTCGCACTCGCCGCAGCGGGGGATGGATTCGATTCCGAACGTCCGGGTGCCAAGGTTCATGCGGTTTTGTTAGACATCGACCACACCCACGGTCACTGGCTGCACCCGCGCCATGCGGCGTTTTACACGCATGACGGCATGTCCCGCGTGCGTGAGGCGCTTCATCCCGGCGGCGTGTTCGCGATGTGGGCGGATGGTTTGCCGGATACAGACTTTGTTTCGCTGTTGAAAGACGTCTTCGGCCACGCCGAAGGACGCGAGGTGGTTTTCCCGAACCCGCATACCGGCGGTGAGTCCACCAGCACGGTCTATCTCGCCGGTGGCACTCCGCCGTGATTGGTGGCGACTATTGATGTTTCCCGGTTCGGCCGGGGAAGATCGACTTTGCCCTTGCTCGCCTGTCGTCGATCCGACGCGCAGCGCCTCGCCACCTATCAGGAATTTCAAAAACCAATGCCATGACTTCCACTTTTCCCGTTGCCCACACTCCACCCGCCAAAACCACCCATCCCTCGCAAACCCGCCGCACGCTGGCCATCATCTCGCACCCGGATGCCGGGAAAACCACGCTCACCGAGAAGTTCCTGCTCTACGGCGGAGCCATCGACCTCGCGGGCAGTGTCACCGCGCGCAAGAACCAGCGCAGCACCACCTCCGACTGGATGGAGCTGGAAAAACAACGCGGCATCTCGATTTCCTCCACCGTGCTCCAGTTCGACTACGCGGGCATCCGGGTGAACCTGCTCGACACGCCGGGGCATCAGGACTTTTCCGAGGACACCTACCGCGTGCTCACCGCCGTGGATGCCGTCATCATGGTGATCGATGCCGGCAAGGGCGTGGAATCCCGCACCCGCAAGCTGTTTGAAATCTGCCGTCTGCGTGGGATTCCAATCTTCACCTTCATCAACAAGATGGACCGGCCATCGCGCCCGCCGGTGGAACTCATCGACGAGGTCGAGAACGTCTTGGGCATCGCCTCGTTTCCAATGAACTGGCCACTCGGCGATGGCCCCCGTTTCCGCGGACTGATTGATAGGCGCGACGGCCAGCTGCATCTCTTCGAGCGCACGCCGCACGGAGCCTTCCGCGCCCCTGAAAGCGTGGTGGACATCCGCGATCCCAAAGTGCGCGAGTTGGTGGATGACGCCATCGTGGACCAGGTCGCGATTGATTTGGAACTGATCGACGGCGCAGGCGCGGCATTCAACCAGCAGCGTGTCGATGCCGGGGAAATCACACCGGTATTCTTCGGCAGCGCGGCGAACAATTTCGGCATCCAACTCCTGCTGGACGGCTTCCTTGCCATGGCCCCGGCTCCAAAGGGCCGGATTTCCGGCGAGCGCACGGTTTCACCTTCCGACGAGGACTTCACCGCCTTCGTTTTCAAAATCCAGGCGAACATGAATCCGAAACACCGCGACCGCATGGCCTTCATGCGCATCGTTTCCGGGCGCTTCGAGCGCGACATGAGCGTGTCCCATTCCGGTCACGAAAAACCAGTCCGCCTTTCCAACTCTCAACGCCTTTTCGCCCGCGAACGGGAAACCGTCGAAGAGGCATGGGCGGGGGATGTAGTCGGCATCGTGGGCAATCACCCCTACAAGATCGGCGACACCGTTTCCACTGATCCAACGATCCGCTTCCGCGAGATTCCGGTGTTTCCGCCCGAATGCTTCGCCCGCATCCGCGCCAAAAGCACGGCCCAGGCGAAACGCTTCCGCGCGGGACTCGAACAATTCGCCAGCGAGGGCGTGGT
>DATISV010000337.1:0-4537 GCA_035468505.1 Luteolibacter sp.
ACATGTTGGCCGAAATCACCATACCAGATGGCACATCGACGGGAGCAGGCAGCCACAGATTGTTCGATAAAGAATTCTCATTCTGCACATCATTGAGGGCGATTCACCTGCCGGCCACGACCGCCAGCATCTCAAGCAGCGCCTTCAGCGCGTGTACTTCACTGGAAGAGATCAAAGTGGCCCCTGACAGCACAACCTTCGCAAGCGTCCAGGGTGTCCTTTTCACCGCCGACATGGGCACCCTGATCCGTTGTCCGGCGGGATTTTCAGGCGTCCTCGACATACCGGCGTCCACTCTGTCAATCAATGCGTCCGCATTCGATGATTGCACCGGTGTATCCGGAATACGGGTTGATCCCTCGAACCCGAATTTCAGTGATATCGACGGAGTTCTTTACAACAAGGACCAGACGCAACTCATCCGCTGCCCCGGCGGCTATATTGGAAGCCACGATATCGGAGTCGGTGTCGGCACGATACAAAACGGCGCGTTCGGCGGCTGCCCCACCCTTACGGCGATCAACGTCCATCAGGACAACGCCGGTTTCAACTCGGTCGATGGTGTTTTATATGACAAGGATCTGAAAACCCTGATTCAGGTTACCGGGGGGCATACGGGAATTCTTTCGATCCCGGACTCCGTAACCGCCATAAACAGCGGCTCAATCGCATCATGTTCCCTACTGACATCGATCTTTGTGGGAATCCAGAATCCAAGTTTCACCAGCGTCCAAGGAGTGCTTTACAACAAGGATCAGACCACCCTGATCGCCTGTCCGTCAGGATATGCCGGCGGCCACGCGATACCGGATTCCGTTATGACTGTCACAGAAGCGGCGTTCAAGGATTGCACGGAACTGACTTCCGTGGTTTTGCCAACAGGCCTCACAAGCATCGATGCATTCACATTCATGGGCTGCACGTCGCTGGAATCCGTCACCGTTCCGGAATCCGTCAGGGACATCGGGGTTTATTCATTTTTCGCGTGTTCCAAACTGGAAAAACTGACGTTTCTTGGCGATCCCCCCCAAGGCGAATGGTTCTGGCAGAGCCATTACAACACGGGCACCGGCGGCGCATCGGTGTTCCACTACGAAAACGCATCCTGGGTCGGAACCGGCACATGGCAGGGCTTCCCGTTGGCCAGCATGGGGACGCGGAGCGGGTTCAAGGATTGGCTCATACAACGCGGCATGGCGCACGACAGCGATCCTGAGCTGGATGAGAATATGGACGGTGTGGGTTTGTTGATGGCTTATGCTCTCGACCTCAACCCCGAACTCCATCTGGCCGGCAGCATGCCAAAAGCCGAAATCACGCCCGATGATTTGAAGATCCGCTTTTCGGGAAATCGTCCGGATATCGTTTATGTCGTCAAAACCAGCAGTGACTTGGTCCATTGGGACACAAACGGCGTTTCGTTGGGCAATCCGGACATCAACGGAATGAGGGAAGCGGCGGTCAAACGTGAAACGCCCAGACAATTCCTCAAGCTGCTTGTAAGAAGTGGCGAATGATCCGCTCTTTTTCATAGCGACCCGCACAAAGGGCAAATCCTGCTCAGGCAAATCGGTTCGCTAAGTTCATGCGCGGGCCTTGCAAGGTCTTGCCGCGACGGCTTACGCTGCGCCTCACACCCACCGATGCAGCGCTTCCATCACACGCAGTTCGCCGATACCCGCCGCTTGTGCGATTTGAAACGCGCGGCCGGTTCGGTGGTCTCGGTGTGCATTCCCACGCTCAACGAGGCGGCGACCATCGGCCACATCGTGGGCGTCATCAGGAGCGCGTTCGTCGATGATGCGCCGCTCGTCGATGAAATCCTGGTGATCGATTCCGGATCGAACGATGGAACACGCACCATCGCCGCGGATGCGGGTGCGACAGTGCGGCTGTCCGCCGAAATCGCTCCGGAAACCGGCAGCCACACCGGCAAGGGCGAGAACCTCTGGAAAGCCCTGCATGCCGCGAAGGGAGATATCATCTGCTATCTCGATGGCGATGTGGCGAATTTCCATCCCGGCTTCGTCGCCGGACTGGTCGGGCCGCTGCTTGAGAATCCTGAAACCGGCTATGTGAAGGCCTACTACGAGCGCCCGCTGGTGAATGGCGATTCCTCGCAAGCCAACGGCGGCGGACGCGTTTCCGAGATCCTCGTGCGTCCGTTCATCTCGATGTTCTATCCGGAACTCTCCGGCATCCTCCAACCGCTCGCCGGCGAATACGCGGCGCGGCGGCAGTTGCTGGAATCGCTCCCCTTCCCCACCGGCTACGGTGTGGAAATCGCCCACCTCATCGATCTGCTGCGGATGGGAAAACTCGAATGCATCGCCCAGACCGATCTCGCCTGCCGCGTCCACCGCAACCGCGACGACGGCGACCTCGGCGACACCGCGTTCGCCATCCTGCGTGTGATGCTTCGACGTCTGGAGCGCGATGGGAAAATTTCGATAAACGGGCCGCTGGCAGATCTGCACCAACGCTGGCTGATCGATGAAAACGGCGTGGAATCCGTGACGAAACACATCCCCGAGCCCGAGCGTCCACCGGGCGTCCCGAGTCCAAAGAGCCGCAGTCCTCGGCGCGATCATCGTTTCGCCTCGCCTGACACATGCCGCGATCCGTGACGGCCCCGGTTGCGGTTCGGGGCGCTCAATCCCTTCGTCCCCGCGCGGCTTCCACGAGGTCGCCGCCCCGAATTCGCAGATGCTCGAAACCGATAAGACAGGCGCCGACGGCGAGAAGCGAGAGCACGATACCCGTGATGCCAAGCGCGGCGGACTCGCGGGTGATTGTCCAGACGAACTGGCCGACACACAAGGCGGCGACGACCAGAAGGGTGGGTTTGCGGCCGATGTATTGGACGACGAACACTCCGAGCGGCGCCCCGAGCGCGACGATGGGAGCGGCGGCGAGCCAGTTTCCGAAAACTCCGGGCTGGACGCCGGTGAAAGCGAGTTTGATGAGGATGCCGAGGACCGAACAGAAGGCCATGATGATCACCGACGTGGGGATCGCGATCTTCAGATCGGCGCGGCAGAGAAGGACCAGCACGGTGTAAAGCACCATGTCGATTCCGACGCCGGACACCGAGACGAACAACGCGCCGGATGCCAGGCCGACGATGAAGCCGATGCGCTGGTCCCATTTTTCGTCGAAGTCGGTCATGCCCTCGTGGATGACGATTTCGCGGATGCGCCACAGATGAAGGATGCCGAAGCTGCCCCATACGACCGCGAAGACGAGCTTGATCCAGAGACCCGGAATCCAGGGGGCGACAAGAAAGATGCCGAGCGGGGTGCCGAGCGCCGCGCCGATGATGGCACCCTTGAGCATGGCTCCGGCGAGCGGCTGGCGACGGGCGAGGATGAAGATGCTGGCACTGGTCATTCCGATGGACTGGATGGCGAAACTGAAGTCGCGTCCGAGCTCGGCCGGCTGGTCGAAGAGCAGCACCAGAATGGGAAAGCCAACCGTGCCGCCGCCCATCGGCGTCGAGCCGGCGGCGTAGCTGCCAAAGGCCATGGCCACCGCCATCGGCCAGTGGTCGAGGGCGGTCTGGAGGTGCCCCATGACGAAGACCAGCACGCTCCACACGGCGTAAAAAACCACCAACCACAGAAACCAGATCCAGAGCCGGGGTCGGGGTCGCTCGCGGATCGTCATGCGCGCCGAATTTTACCAATCCCGGAGTTTCGACAATCCTGAATCTTCATTCGCATCCCCGGCTGATGCCGCTGACCCCGGCGCGGATGGCTTTTCCCGATTCGCAGCGTTTGGTGTCGGCACGCGGATTGGAATGAATGAGATTTGGGTGGCCCTGACCCGGGATATGCGGCCGGCGACAAGGCGAGCGCCGGCAGCTTTGCCCCAGGAAGATGCGCCGGGACCGGATTCCCGTTGGCTTCCTGCTGGCAATCAGGGGCACATGATGCAGCATGTTGGCGTCATGACAGCTTCCCTCGGCGATTTCGAAAAACTCGGCCAGTTCTATCTCGGCCGCGGCTACGATCCGGAAACCAAAAAAGCCTCCGGCGATCTGCTGCTCTACGATTCCAAGGACCTCGTAACCCACGGCGTGGTGCTCGGCATGACCGGCTCCGGCAAGACCGGCCTGTGCATCGCGCTGTTGGAGGAAGCCGCGATGGACGACATCCCGGCCATCGTCATCGATCCCAAGGGCGACATCTCGAATTTGTTGCTCACCTTTCCCGATCTCGATGCCGCGAGTTTCCGCCCGTGGATCAACGAAGACGATGCCGCGAAAAAAGGCATATCGCCGGACGAGCACGCCGCGAAAACCGCCGCGATGTGGAAAAGCGGCCTCGCCGATTGGGGGCAGTCGCCGGAGCGCATCCGCACGCTGAAGGAAAAAGTGGATATCAACATCGTCACCCCCGGCAGCAAGGCGGGAATACCGGTTTCCATTCTCAGCTCACTGGACGCGCCGCCGTTCGAGGTGATGGACGACGCCGAGCTGTTAGGCGAGCGGATCGAAAGCACGGTTTCCTCGCTGCTCTCGCTGGTGGGCGTGGAC
>DATISV010000338.1:0-3190 GCA_035468505.1 Luteolibacter sp.
CAACGGGTCCGGCTGAAATCAAGCAAGCGCTGAACGGTCATGGCGGATTTCGAAGTGCATCTATCGATTGATGGCCACAGCCGGCTGGTCGGCCGGGTGCGCGGTAATATCGCGCGTGGGAGGGAGATCCTGCTCTTCGAATATGCGGGCGAGTGGTTGCGCGATGACCAACGTTTCGCTCTCGCGCCCGATCTGCCGTTGACTCCGGGGGTTTTCGCCCCGCCACCCGGGCAGGCGATCCATGGTTCGTTGGGCGATTCCGCGCCGGATGCCTGGGGGCGGCGTCTGATGCAGCGCGCCGAGCGACGCCATGCGGAACGCGAAGGCCGGGGTGTGAGGACTTTGATGGAGAGCGATTACCTGCTCGGCGTGGCAGACGTATCGCGGCTCGGTGCTCTCCGTTTCCGTCGGGTGGATGGGGAGCAATTTCTGGCGGGTTCCCGTGGCGGGGTGCCTGCGATAGTGGAATTGGGTCGTTTGTTGCAAAGCACGGCACGCATCCTCCGCGATCAGGAGACCGACGAGGATCTTCAACTCATCTTCGCACCCGGTTCCTCTTTGGGCGGTGCGCGTCCCAAAGCCTCGGTAATCGATCAGCACGGACGGCTCTCCATCGCCAAGTTTCCGAAGGAGACGGACGAATACAGCATCGAGACATGGGAGGAAATCGCACTGCGACTGGCGGAGCGGGCGGGTATCGTCACTGCGGGTCACGAGTTGCTGCATGTGGCGGGCAAGGCCGTGCTATTATCGCGGCGCTTCGATCGCGCTGGTGGCCGTCGCATTCCATTTCTTTCCGCCATGGCCATGCTGGGTGCCCGGGATGGCGAGAGCGGTTGCTACCCGGAGATGGTGGATGCCCTCGCCAGCCACGGTGCGCAGGCTAAAAAGGACGCACATGCCCTGTATCGGCGAGTCGCGTTCAATGTCCTCGTCTCAAACGTGGATGACCACCTGCGGAACCACGGATTTCTCCGGATGGACAGTTCCGGCTGGACGCTTTCACCCGCTTACGACCTGAACCCCGTCCCGGCGGATCTGAAGGCGCGGGTGCTTGCCACCAACATCGATCTCGAAGAAAGCACCTGTTCCATCGATCTGCTGGAGGCCTCGGCGGAGTATTACGCACTTTCCCTTGCCCGGGCGCGGGTGATTCTCAAGGAGGTGGCGGTTGTGACTTCCACCTGGCGATCCGTGGCACGGGACGTCGGTGCCTCCTCTGCGGAAATTCATCGCATGGCCAGTGCGTTCGAGCATGATTCCCTCCGGCAAGCTCTTGCCTTGCCCTGAATGCCACGGGTGATCCCATGCAAATCAATAGTTCCATGGGAACAACCGCAAGCCATGGGTAATGTGACTATGCAACCCGAGGGGGAAGGTCAAATTAATGGTCCGATGGATCAGCTTTGTTGCCATGGGCCGCGGATTTCGTGGCTCATCTTCGCATTGATTGGTTCCGGGGAAACGATGCGGTAGGCTTTCGGATCCCAGACGATTTCCTGGCCGGACTGGATGGCGATGACGGAGAGGTGGCTCAGCGCGTCCGAGCGGACGGCGTCGCCGATCGGACCGACGCTCGGCTTGTGCTCGCGCCCGGCATCGACGAAGGCCTGATAGTAGTTGTTCTGATAGAGAACGCGATTGGCATCCGGACCTTGTTTTTCACGGAACCAATCCATGTTGCTGGCGGCATAACCGCCGCGGCTGAGGCTGATCCAGCCCTTCGGTCCGAAGAAGGTGGTGCCGTCGCCGGTCCAGTTTTTGCGATAGGCTTCGACGACGGGTTTGGCGATGTCGTCGCTCATGAAACGGGTTTTGATGCCGCCCGCGAACTCCATTTGCACATCCCACGAGGTGATGGTGTCGAAGAGCGCGTCCGGTGTGGCGACGGTGCCGGTGCCACGGATCTTGAACGGACCGGCCTGGTCGTAATCGAGTCCCCAAATCGAGATGTCGAGCGGGTGCGCGCCCCAGCCGGCGATGAAGCCGATCGCGTAGTCGGAGCAATACCACGAGCCCTTGCTGGTGATGCGGTCCCTGGTGCAGGGTTTCATCGGCGCGGGGCCTATGTAGAGGTCGTAATCGAGGCCGTCCGGCACCGGGATTTCCTCAAGCGAACCGCCACCCGTGCCTTTGGGCGCCCAGATGTCGATGCGCTCGATGTCGCCGATGGTGCCGTTGAGCACGAGTTCGATGCCGCGGCGGAGGATTTCCTGGCTGCGCTGCTGGGTGCCGTATTGGAAAATGCGGTCGTGTTTCACGCAGGCGTCGAGCATCGCCTTGTTCTGGGCGAGCGTGTGGCCGAGCGGTTTTTCGATATAAACATCCTTGCCCGCGCGCACGGCGGCGAGGCCGATGGGGACGTGCCAGTGGTCGGGTGTGGCGATGACGACGGCGTCGATGTTGGGATTGGCCAGCAGTTCGCGGAAGTCGTTGTAAAGTTTCGGGTCGTGGCCTTGCGTTTCCTTCACGCGCTGGCCGGCGGCTTCGCGCTTGTGGCGGAAGGGATCGGCGATGGCGGCCGAGGTGGCGCCTTTCGCGGAGAGGAAATTCCGCAACAGCCCGTTGCCTTGGCCGCCCACACCGATGTGGCCGAGGCGCACGGTTTTGGCGGCACTGTCCGCGCCAAAGACGCGGCCGGGCAGGATGAGCGGCGCGGCGAGCGCGGCGGTGGAGTTTGTTAGAAATCGGCGGCGTGTGGTCATGGGATTAGAAATTTGAAATGTTCAACTCGCCCACTGGCGCAGGCGTTCGGCGGAGGATTTTACGGCTTCCTCGCCGGCGATTTCCAGCGTGGTGGGACCGTCGAAGCCTTGCGAGAGCAGTTCCTTGACGATGGCCTCGATGCCGACGATGCCATCGCCCAGCGGGATGAGTCCCATGCCGCAGCCGAATTGTTTGCCGCGCTGCGGCAACCACTCCTCCGGCATGTCCTTCCAATGGACGTGCTTGATGCGCGGGCCGAAGGTTTTGACGAATTCGAGCGGGTCTCCGCCGCCGAGCCATGAGTTGCCGGTGTCGAGGTTGATGCCGACGGTTTCCTCGTGGCCGAGCGCGTCGAGAATGCGCGACATGCCGTCCACGGTGTCGGTGAGGATGCCGTGCGGCTCCAGCAACAGCTCGATGTCGAGGGTCTCCGCCCAGCGGATCGGTTCGTGGAGCTTTTCGCGGATGCTGAAGAGCCGCTGAT
>DATISV010000339.1:0-5112 GCA_035468505.1 Luteolibacter sp.
GGAGGGCGAAGTTTTCCAGAATGCCGGAGGCCCAAGTGCGGACATCCTGCCCGGGCGGACACGGCGGGAGGAGGCGGGTGTGGGACGCGGGTTTAGGCAAAGGCGGACCATCGAGAGGTCCGATGACGCGGATTTCATGGACGTGGAGGTTTCGGTCGCGTCGTCCCGGCGGGCCATCCGGATCCCAGAAGTCATTGACGAATGCGGCGGCGACACGCGCGTGCCGGTCTGCTGTTAGAACGATTTCATGCACATACGGCGCGGGGGAATCCACAGATGCCGTGACCTGCCACGTGTGCACCGCCCCGTCGCCGACGCGCAGTTCCATGCGGGCCTCTTCGTCACCGCCTTTATCGCTGCCGGCGACCACTTCGATGCGATAGCTGCCCGGCTGGCTGACACGGAACTCGGCCCAAGCCTCGCCTTGGGTGGATAGATATACGCCGCCCGCATTGGAGTTTGGACCTTGCAGGTGGCGCTGGCGCATTTCCACCCGGGGCGGCGGCATCTCGCCCGGCACGAGCGCCGCATCGAGGGCGGTCGCGGCGGCGGTGTGGTAGTGCTCGACGTGTGCCGCCGAGACGGTGAGCACATCGCCGATGTTGTCGAACCCGTAGCCGCTGTCGTCCGGCGGGAGCAGCGAGGAAACGTCGATTTCCACGCCTAACAGATCGCGGAGGGTGTTGCGGTATTCCGTGCGGTTGAGGCGGCGCATGGTGACGACACCCGGGTCCGGATTGGCAGGATCGACCCAGAAAATCCGGTCGTCGATCCACGAAATCAGCGCCTGCCGCTCTTCCGGAGTGGGCTGGAGTTTGTCGGGCGGCGGCATGAGATGGAACTCGATCTGGTCGCGCACCCTGGCCCAGAGGTCGCGGTCGGCGAACAGGGTGTCGTGATCGCGGAAAGTATCGAATTCCACGCCGCCCTTGCGGATGCCGTCGGAATGACAGTCGAAGCAGTGGCGGTCGAGGATCGGCTGGATGGCCGCCAGATAGTCCGGTTCCGGATCGGGCACCGGGGAAACCTTTGGGGAGCCCGCGACGGCAGGCGGGGCAAGGCGTGCGGAAATCCACGGCAACGACAACCAGCCGCCGGCAAATCCCGTGCAGGCGATGGTCAGCATGGCAAGACCGCAGCGCATCATACAAAACATGGATACACCCGCGACTGTTTGATTGTTTCCATGAAAAACACCGAAAACGGCAGCTTCGCAGGTGGCTGACGTCATCTTGGAAAAAGGGAATTTGGTAGCCGTGACCGCAGGCGGGGGCTATGCGTGGCGCGCGATCATGTCGAAACCCGGCGCAAGTGTGGAAGCGAGCCAGCGGGCGGTGGCGGAGGTGCGGCTGGGCGGCAGGCTGGCGGGGCTTTCGTTGCCGCGGCAGGTGCTGACGTTGGCGATGTGGCCGCTGCTGGAGCAGGTGCTGGCGTTTTTCGTGGGCCTCACCGACCTGCTGATCGCCGGCCGCATGGCGGATGGCGCGGACCGCGTGGCGGTGCTGGATGCGATGGGCCTGGGCGGATACGTGGCGTGGTTTTTCAACATCCTGCAGGCGGCGGTGGCCACCGGGGTGATGGCACTCGTGTCACGGGCCACCGGCGCGCGCGATCACGGGTTGGCCAACCGCGCGCTGGGCCAAGGGCTGTGGCTCGGGCTGGCGGCGGGCATGGGCTCGTGGCTGATCCTGCAAACCGGCATTCCGCCGCTGATCCATTGGGTGGGCCTCGCACCCTCGGCCGCCGCGAAGGCGGAGGAATACCTGCGGGTGCTGGCCTGGAGCGGTCCCTTCAGCGGGGTGGTGTTCGCCATTTCCGCAGCGCTGCGCGGCTCGGGCGATACCCGCACGCCGTTCGCTGCGATGATCGTGGTGAATGTGGTGAACGTGGCCGTGAGCTGGATTCTGGTTTTTGCGCCGGCACCGCTGGGCGGTCATGGTATCGCGGGCATCGCGGCAGGAACGGTGGCCGGTTGGATCGCCGGAGCGCTGACCATCATCGTGTTTTTGTTCCGCAAGCCGTCAGATGAAACATTGCACTGGTCTGCCGCCACGCTGCGGCCGGATGGCGTGACAATGCGGCGCATCATCCGGGTGGGCGCGCCTCAGTCGCTGGAAATCGCCGGCATGTGGATGATCCATGCCTACAGCGTGCGGGTGATCGCCGGGCTGAAGGATACTGGCGCGCTCGGCGCGCACATCCTGGCGATCCGGGTGGAATCGATGAGTTTCCTGCCGGGTTTCGCCATTGCCACTGCCGGAGCGGCGCTGGTGGGGCAATACCTCGGTGCCGGCTCCAAGGAAATGGCGGTGCGCGCGGTGCGGCTGTGCTGGCGGGCGGCCGTGTTGATGATGACGTCGCTGGGCATTTTCATTCTGCTGGGCCGGGAGTGGCTGGTCGGCTGGATGGCCCCGGGCAGTGATTTGCACGCGCGTTTGGTGGAGCCCCTGCTGGTGATCTGCGCGGTGACCCAGCCGTTTTTCGCCACATGTATCATTTTCAAAACCTCGATGCGCGGCGCTGGTGCCACCCACACGGTGATGCGCTGGGCTTTCGCCAGCATGCTGTTTTACCGGGTGTTCGCGCTATGGGCACTGCCGTATTTCATGGAACCCACGCTTGTCGCCGTGTGGGTCGTGCTCGGTTGCGACATGCTGACCCAGGCCGCCATTTTCACGCGGCTCCACTTCAAGGGGAAATGGCTCGACGCACGGGTTTGAAATTCACACGCCCTGCCAGCCGAGTTTCTGGCGCAACGCCGCGTAAAACGACGCACCCTCGAGCCGCAGCAAGTCGAAGCTGCGCGGACATTTCCGCACCTCGATGTGATCGCCCTCGTGAATCCTCACGCTGTCCCGTCCGTCCACCGTGAACAACATCGGCGAGCGGCCGGGATCCTCGGAAGTCAGGTCGATCACGCAATCGTCCGGCAGCACCAGCGCGCGCTGGCTCAGGCTGTGCGGACAGATCGGCGTGATCAGGAAAACAGCCGCACCCGGGGCGATCAGCGGCCCGCCGGCGGCAAGCGAATAAGCCGTCGAGCCGGTGGGTGTGGCCACGATCAGGCCGTCCGCGCGGTATTCGTTGAGCAACTCGCCGTTCACATTCGCCCGCAAAGTAACAAGTCGGCCGGTTTCCCCGCGCGCCAGGGTGATTTCATTGAGCGCCACGAAATTCTCCACCGGTTTGCCGCTGCGGTGCACGGTGACGGCAAGCAGCGTGCGGCGACTGGTGGTGAAGGCGCCCGCCGACAAGGCATGCGCGAATGCGGGCAATTCGGCGTCCGTGCAACTGGTCAGAAACCCCAAGGTGCCGATATTGATGCCGGCCACCGGTTTGTCGAAATCGCCGAGCCGCGAGACCGCATGCAGCATGGTGCCATCGCCGCCAATCACAGCCGCCACATCCACTCGCCCGGCGAACTCCGTGGCCGGCACACCTCCGGACTCCCCGGCGAGACGCGCGGTCTGCTCGTCCAACAGCCAGCCGATCCCCTGCCCTGCCAGGTCCTTGCGGAGCGCCGCAAGCGTCGGCACCGAGCCCGGCTTGTGGGGATTGGCGATTATTCCGACGATCACGAGGACAAACTACTCCGCGGCACGCCCGGGCAAAGCACTAAAATCGCGCGCGCCGCGAACCATGGATCAGGCGGCGGCCGCCACTTCGGGCTCCTTCATCACCGCCGGAACCGCCAGTGAAAACACGGCGCACGCCGTCGCCAGCGCCAGGGCCAGCCAGCGCACCGGATCCTCATTCACCAGCTTCGCGAAATAAAAATAAGCCTGCTGTTGCGGCGAGTTGAAAATCAGCGCGGGAATCGTCAGCAGCGCGCAGAACAACAGTGACGGCGCGCACATCGCCATCATCATTGCCGCGCACTTCACGCTGATCCGCGAGGTAAGCAATTGACGCGGTCCGTTCAGGAACATCATCGTCAGGCATTTCAACATGCGGCCGATCCGCTGGCTGGTGCGGATCCCGTCATCGGGGGACGTTTTCATGGTGTGTAAGGGTATGGGACAGGTTGCGGCTCAGGCAATACACGCGATCACGTTAGATGGCAATATTTTTAATAAACCCGAAGTAATTTTCCGCGCCCACCGAAAATTTTAAAAATACCCGGATCGCCCGGCACGCATCACAATTTGGATTTTCGGGTTGCCACCGACACGGGTGGCCACTAGTTTCCGCGCCCCGCGAGATTCCAACCACCACTGCGATGTCCAAGCACAACAGCCTCAAGTCCAACGCCACCGTCGGCGGCAAGCGTTCCGTTCTGAAGCGATTCGAGCGCGTCAAACTGCTCAAGGAGCGCGGCGAGTGGAAATCCGGCCGCTCCCCGATCGGCCTCCCCAAGACCAAGCACGAAGGCTGATCCCGCCGGACGGCTTCGTTTTCCACAGCGTGTGGGGTCCGTGGACTTCACGCGCTTTTGCATGCACATACGGCACATGAAAGAAGCCCTCCGCCTCAACAAATTCCTCGCCCTCTGCGGCGTGGGTTCACGCCGCAAGTGCGACGAACTCATCCAGGCCGGCCACGTCGAAATCAACGGCAGCCCCTGCCTCAACATGGGCACCCGCGTCACCGACGCCGACCACGTCCGCGTCGATGGCAAGCGCGTCGCCGCCAAGGAGACCGTCGTCATCGCCTTCCACAAGCCCCGCGGCTACGTCTGCACCCGCGAGGACGAGCGCGGCCGGGAAACGATCTACTCGCTGCTGCCCGGGAAACTGCGCACGCTCCACCACGTCGGGCGGCTCGACCGCGATTCGGAAGGACTCCTCATCCTCACCAACGACGGCGACCTCTCGCAGCGCCTGATGCACCCCTCCAAGTCGGTGGAAAAGGAATACCTCGTCACCGCCGACCAGGCGTTCCAGAACGAGCACATCGATCAATTCCTCGCCGGCATCTACTCGCCCGAGGGCAAGCTCAAGGCCAAGGCCGTCGAGCGGCTCTCGCCGCGCCGCCTCAGCGTCGTGCTCGACCACGGGGCCAAGCGCCAGATCCGCGTCATGTTCGAGGCCCTCGGCTACCGCGTCACCAAACTGCTGCGCGTCCGCATCGGCGGCCTCTGGCTCGGCGAACTCGAACCCGGCCGCCATGCGC
>DATISV010000340.1:0-2457 GCA_035468505.1 Luteolibacter sp.
CCCGGCGCGGTTTGTGGTTTCACCGACTATGTCTCCCGCATGAAGGACGGGCAGGACACGATCTATTATCTCATCGGCGCGAGCCGTGACCACATCGAGAGCAGCCCGTATCTCGAAGCTTTCAAGAGCCGCGGTTTGGAAGTGATCTATTTCACCGACGCGGTGGACGAATATGTCGTCGAATCGCTCGGCACCTTCGATGGCAGGAAACTCGTTTCCATCCGCAACGCGGGCGTGGAACTGGAAGACCGCGAAAACGAAGGCGAGGCATTGGACGAGGAACAAACCAAGTCGCTGTGCGATTTCCTCAAACAGGAACTCGGCGACCGCGTCGTCTCCGTGGCCGCGGGCAAGCGGCTGGTGGACAGTCCGGTGCTCGCACTGCTGCCCACCGACAGCATGAGCCCGCAGATGCGGCAGATGATGAAGGCCGTCGATGAAAACTTCAAAGACGAGGTTAAAGTGGAACTCGAAATCAATCCGCGCCATCCGCTGGTGAAGCAACTCGCCGCCGCCAAGGACGCCAATCCGGATCTCGCGAAACTCGTTTCCCACCAGCTTCTCGACAACGCCCTCATCTCCGCAGGCCTGTTGGAAGACGCCCGCGACACCATCCGCCGCATGAACGAACTCATGCAAAAAGCCCTGGCCTGAGCCGATGCACCAGCGCCCGCCGAAAAAGTTCGTTCCGGTTCCCTTCGAGTATCATCAGGAGATCGAACTGGATATCGACTCGCTCACCAACCTCGGAGCGGGCGTCGGGCGTGTCGGCGGCTGGGTGGTCTTCGTGCCTTTCGCGCTTCCCGGCGAAAAGGTCCGTGCTCGCGTGCATCGCAATGAAAAGAACTGCTCGCACGCGGATCTGGTCGAGGTGCTCGTGCCCTCGCCGGACCGCATTGAGCCGGTCTGTCCGTTGTTCGGCGAGTGCGGCGGCTGCCAATACCAGCATCTGATCTATCAGAAGCAGCTCGAATGGAAAACGCGCCAGGTCGGCGAGTTGATGAAACACATGGCCGGCATCGAGTTTCCGGTGAACCCGTGTCTCGGCAGCGATCAGATCTGGCATTACCGCTCGAAGATCACCCCGCACTTCGATCGGCCGCGCGACGGCGTGGTGGGCGAAATCGGCTTCCTCGCCGCCGCGCGCCGCAGAATCGTCGATGTGCCGCAGTGCGCGATCGCGATGGAGGAAATCAACCGCGCGCTGCCGGAAATCCGCGCCAACATCCGCGCGAAGGGTCACACCTTCAAACGCGGCTCCACCATCCTGATGCGCGCCACCGAAGGCCGGGTGGAAACCGACTTCAAAGCCACCGTCAGCGAAAGGGTGGGCGACCTGACCTTCCGCTTTCTCGCCGGCGATTTCTTCCAGAACAACCCGTTCATCCTGCCCGCCTTCACCGGCTACGTCGCCAAACAAGCCGCCGGCGCGCGAGTCCTGGTGGACGCCTATTGCGGTTCCGGCCTGTTCGCGCTGACGCTCGCAAAAAAATTCGAACAGGTCGCCGGTGTCGAGGTTTCCGAAAGCTCCTGCGAGTGGGCGCGCCGCAATGCCGAATCCAACGATATTGATAATGCCACCTTCCTAACAGCCTCGGCCGAGGAAATCTTCGCACAGATCACCTTCCCGCCGGAGGAGACCGCTGTGGTCATCGACCCGCCTCGAAAAGGCTGCACGCCGGAGTTCATCGCACAACTCATTGCCTTCAATCCCGCGCGGCTCGTTTATGTCTCCTGCGATCCCGCCACCCAGGTGCGTGACCTGCGATTGCTCAGCGAGAGCGGCTATCAACTCCGCGACGTCCAGCCCTTCGACCTCTTCCCTCACACCCGCCATCTGGAGTGTGTGATGACCTTGGAGCGTGGATGATCAGGGAGCCGAGAAGCTCGCGCGGAAAAACCGCGTTCCTTCATCGGCCTGTCCTTCCAATATGTGGACGCCGCCGCCGGCAGCCGGGAAATCCGGCGAGTTGCCTGGCACGTTCCACGGCTGCCATGCGTGCAGGTCATCGCTGGTTTCGACCAGAACCGAGCGGTTGAATATCATAGGCACACGGATTTCGAACGCATTGCCGCCGCTTGGCACCAACTGGTTCAGCCTGTCGAAATCCGCCGATTTGGGGTTGGAACGGACGAGATATTCCATGCGGTTGCTGCGCCCGTCGCCATCCCAGTCGAAATCCGCCGCGGCTTCGGGGTCTTCGGTGCTGCCGAAGTTGTCAATCTGCCAGTCGGCGAAACTCTGCCAGCCGGGCAGTTCGTTTTCGATCCATGCGGTGAGCAGTTCCACGCACACCGTGTCGGTCACCCGGTTGCCGATCGGCGGCATGCGGTTCAAGCCTGCCGCGCCCTGCATGCGGGTGACCGCCATCGAGCGCGCGGTGTCGCCGGGCAGGACGATCCGGTTTTCGGGGTCGCCATGGGGACTGTTCAACACGCCGCGAATGATGCCGGTGA
>DATISV010000341.1:0-3404 GCA_035468505.1 Luteolibacter sp.
CTGAAGGATGGCATCAAACGCCACGTCATCAATTTCCCCAAATAACCCTCTTCCCACCTTCGCGTCTTCCTCCGCGTTCTCCGCGTCTCCGCGTTTCGCTACAACATGAAAACCATACCCCACGCACTCCGTCTCTCCGGCACCGAGGCCTACAACCACACTCCGGACAAGCGGTTCCTGATGATCGGCGAACGCGCCAACGTCGCCGGCTCGCCGCGTTTCGCCAAGCTGGTGCGCGCGGGCGATCTGGAGGCGGCGGTCGAGATCGCCCGCCAGCAGGTGGCCAACGGCGCCAACGTGCTCGACATCTGCTTCGACGACGGCCTGATCGACGGCAAGGCGATGATGGCCCGCTATCTCGACCTGCTGCAGGGCGAGCCGGACGTGGCCAAGGTGCCGCTCATGGTCGATTCCTCGAAGTGGGAGATCCTCGAGGAGGGCCTCAAACACCTGCAAGGGAAAGGCATCGTCAATTCCATCTCGCTCAAGGAGGGCGGGGAGAATTTCAGGGAGCAGGCGCGCCATATCATGAAATACGGCGCGGCGGTGGTGGTGATGGCCTTCGACGAAAACGGCCAGGCCGCGAGTTATGAGGAAAAGATCCGCATCTGCGAGCGCGCCTACCGCATCCTGGTCGATGAGGTCGGCTTCAACCCGGATGATATCATTTTCGATCCCAACATCCTTACGGTAGCCACCGGCATCGAGGAGCACGACAACTACGCGCTCGACTTCATCAACGCGACGCGCTGGATCAAGGAGAACCTGCCCGGCGCGAAGGTCTCGGGCGGGGTTTCCAACATCTCGTTCTCGTTCCGCGGCAACAACGTGGTGCGCGAGGCCATGCACTCCGCCTTCCTCTATCACGCCGGCAAGGCGGGCATGGACATGGGCATCGTCAATGCCGGCATGCTGGAGGTTTACGACGAGATTCCCAAGGAACTGCTGGATCACGTCGAGGACGTCCTGCTCAACCGCCGGCCGGACGCCACCGAGCGCCTGCTCGAACTCGCCGAGCGCTACAAGGGGCAGGACGGCAAGAAGATCGAGGAAGACCTCGCATGGCGCGACGATCCCATCGAAAAACGCCTCGAACACGCGCTGCTCAAGGGCATCGACAAGTTCATCGATGAAGACACCGCCGAGGCTCTGGAGAAACACGGCCGGCCGCTCAAGGTGATCGAAGGCCCGCTGATGGACGGCATGGGAGTGGTCGGCGACCTGTTCGGCGCGGGCAAGATGTTCCTGCCGCAAGTGGTCAAGTCCGCCCGCGTGATGAAGAAGGCCGTGGCATGGCTCGAGCCTTACATGGAGGCGGAAAAAGCGGAATTCCTCGCCGGTGACATCGCCGCGATCAAGGAGAAGGACCCGTCGCTCAGCGATGACGAGGCGCTGCGCCTGGCGGAACGCAGCCGTTCCGCCGGACGTTTCCTGATCGCCACCGTCAAGGGCGACGTCCACGACATCGGCAAGAACATCGTCGGCGTGGTGCTCGCCTGCAACGGCTTCGAGGTCACCGACCTCGGCGTGATGGTCCCCTGCGACAAGATTCTCGACAAGGCGGTCGAGATCGGTGCCGACGTCATCGGACTGTCCGGCCTGATCACCCCCTCGCTCGACGAGATGGTGCACGTGGCGAAGGAAATGGAAAAGCGCGGCATGAAACAGCCGCTTTTGATCGGCGGCGCGACCACCTCCGCCGCCCACACCGCCATCAAGATCGCGGAACATTACAGCGGTCCGGTGGTTCATGTGCTGGACGCCTCGCGCTCGGTGCCGGTCACCACTTCCCTGCTTTCAGACCGCAGGGAAACCTTCATCGCCGACAACCGCGCCAAGCAGCAGAAGCTGCGCGAAAATTACAACACCGGACCGAAAAAGGAGACGCTCCCGCTCGAACAGGCGCGCACCGCGGGTCCGCAATATGATTGGGAAAGTTATATTCCGCCGGTGCCGTCGTTTCTGGGGACACGTATCATAAGTGGCGCGGGCATTCTGCCCGCAGCCAAGAAGCACAGCAGTATTTCCAACAACCGGGAAATCTCCAAAACCAAGCGCAACCTGCCCCACTGGACCCAGGACAAGGCCACCTATGCCGTCACCTTCCGCCTCGTGGACAGCCTGCCCCAATCCGTATTGAAAAAATACCTGGGCATCAAAAAACAATGGAGCGATCTGGAAACGCAGGCCCTTTCCAAAGGAGACACAAGCCTGGCATGCGACGCCCGCAAGCGTCTCGCGGTGGCTTATCACGAAACGATGGAGGCAGCCTTGGAACGTGGAGAAGGATCCGACTGGCTCAAGAATCCCGAGATCGCCACAGTGGTTGCAAATGCAATAAAGCACTTTGATGGCGAGCGATACGATCTTTTGACATGGTGCATCATGCCCAATCACGTGCATGCGGTTGTCAGGCCGCTTGGGGATCACCAACTCCCGGCGATTCTCCAGTCTTGGAAGGCATACACGGCCCGGGAGGCGAATCGCATTCTTAAAAGAACCGGCGGATTCTGGCAGCAGGAAAGTTATGATCATCTGATCCGAGGGGTGGATGATTTTTACAATCAACGAAACTATATCTTGCGTCACAAAACGGATTGGAAAGGTGATTTCAAGGAAGCAGATGGCGGCGGGCCGAATGCCCGCGCCACGGTTTCGCTCCGCGAGCTTGCCGGTTACATCGACTGGACGCCGTTCTTCCACGCATGGGAGTTGCGCGGCGTGTGGGACCGGGAAAACAAGGTGCTCAAGACGAAGAACCCCGAAGGAGCCGCGGAAGCCGCCAAGCTCTATCAGGAAGCGCGGGAATGGATCGATCGCATCATTTCCGAAGACCGCTTCGAGGCGCGTGGCATCCATGGATTCTTCCCGGCGAACCGCGATGGCGACGACATCATCGTCTGGACCGACGAATCCCGTGCCGCCGAGCGCTGCCGTTTCCACACCCTGCGCCAGCAGATCAAAAAAGACTCCGGCAAGCCGAACGTCGCGCTGAGCGACTGGGTGGCTCCCTGTAGCCCCTGTAGCGGCGATCACCGGTCGCCGCAGCGCATGAAAGAGCCATTTCAGCCAACCTTCCTGAAGCCCGGAAAAACCATCCATAAATCCGATGCCGGCCGGCTCCCCCAGTGGTTTCAGGACGGTGCCAGCTATGCCGTGACTTTCCGCCTCGCGGACTCTCTTCCCGCATCAGTGCTCAAGCGTTATCACTCCGAAAAGCGCCAGATTCTCGCACGCATCCGCCAGGCGGAGGCATGCGGAGACAAGCCTGCGGCGATCCAATTGAGATCCGAACTCAACGATCGGTTCCACAAGCGCATGGATGAGGCACTCGATTCCGGGACGGGATCATGCCTGATGAAGCGGTCGGATATCGCCGCGGTTGTCCGCGACGCGTTGCTGCG
>DATISV010000342.1:0-1935 GCA_035468505.1 Luteolibacter sp.
TTCGTGCATGCCGAGGGTTTTGAGCACGGTTTTGACCAGATCGAGGCAGCCTTTGACTTCCTGTGCCACTTGCTCGGGCGTGCAGAACAGGTGGGCGTCGTCCTGGGTGAAACCGCGGACGCGGGTCATGCCGCCGAGTTCGCCGGATTGTTCCCAGCGGTAAACGGTGCCGAACTCGGCGAGACGGATCGGCAGGTCGCGGTAGGAATGATGATCGCTCGCGAAGATCCGGATGTGATGCGGGCAGTTCATCGGCTTGAGCAGGTAGCCCTCGTAGGTGCCATCGCTCAGGCCGTTGACCAGCTCGGCGCAGCCGATGTCCTCGTCGGCGAGTTTTTCCAGCACGTCGCGCTCGGGAATCGCCGGATACTGGCTTTCCTGATAGTAGGGGAAGTGGCCGGAAGTGCGGTAGAGGTCGAGCTTGCCGATGTGCGGGGTGAAAACCTGCGAGTAACCCTGCTTGTCGAGTTCCCCGGTGATGAAATCCTGCAAGGCGCGTCTAACAAGCGCGCCCTTCGGTTTCCACAACACCAGCCCCTGGCCGACCATTTCGTCGATGTGGAACAGCCCGAGTTCGCGGCCGAGGCGGCGGTGGTCGCGTTTCCTGGCTTCCTCCAGCCGGTTGAGGTGTTCTTCTAACAGCTCTTTGTTCTCGAAGGCGGTGCCATAAAGCCGCTGGAGTTGTCCCTTCGACTCATCGCCCATGTAGAACGACGAGGAAACCGACATGAGTTTCACGTTCTTGCACTTGGCGGTGTAGCCGACATGGGGTCCGGCGCAGAGGTCGATGAACTCACCGTTCTGATAGCATGAGATTTCCTCGCCCTCGGGGATCTTGTCGATGAGATCGAGCTTGAAGCGCGACGGATTGCCGGGGCGTTCGGAAAGTCCGCCGAGGCGGCCGCTTTCGGCCATCGCCTTCGCCTCCTCGCGCGAGATCGCCTTGCGCTCGAACTTCTGGTTTTCCTTGGCGATTTTCTTCATCTCGGCCTCGATTTTCTCGAAGTCCTCCGGGGTGATCCGGTGCTTCATGTCGAAATCGTAGTAAAAGCCGTTCTCGACCGGCGGGCCGTAGGCGAACTGGGCGTCCGGCCAGAGGCGCAGGATGGCGGTGGCCATGACGTGGGCGCAGGAATGGCGGAGCCGCTCCAGATCGGTCATCTGCTGGCGTTCGTCGAGGGTCTTGCGGTCGTTCATGGCGGGGAGAGGGAAACCCTGCGGCGGCGGATTGTTCAACCTGAATTCCGCCGCCGCGGCAAAAAGGGGTGGAGGATTTCCCGTGGTTTGCGAGTGTCTTCGCTCATGACGGAAGAACATTTCGATTATCTGGTGATCGGCGGCGGCAGCGGGGGATATGCGGCGGCGCGCACGGCGCGCGAGGTCTGCGGCAAGGTGGGGATCATCGACGGCTCGGACGAACTCGGCGGTCTGTGCATCCTGCGCGGCTGCATGCCATCGAAGACCTTGATCTATTCCGCGGAGGTTCTGCATCTCGCGCGGCAGGGTGGGGGATTCGGGCTGGAGATTCCGCAGGCGGCGGCCGACATGGCGGCCATGCAACAACGCAAGCGCCGGATCATCGGCGAATTCGCCAATTACCGCCGCGGGCAGTTGGCGAGCGGTCGCTTCACGCTCTTCCGCAACCGTGCGAAGTTTGTCGGCCCACAGACTGTGGAACTCGACGACGGGCGCCGGCTGACGGCGGACCAGTTCATGATCGCGACCGGTTCGGTGGTCGCCGTGCCGCCGGTGCCGGGGTTGGCCGAGGTGCCGTTCTGGACCAGCGACGAGGTGCTCGATCTCGATTTTCTGCCGCGAAAGGTGATCGTGCTCGGCGGCGGGGTGGTGGCCTGCGAGCTGGCGCAGTTCCTGCACCGGATCGGCAGCGAGGTGGTGCAGATCCAGCGCAGTCCGCACATTTTGACCGGCCACCCG
>DATISV010000343.1:0-9435 GCA_035468505.1 Luteolibacter sp.
AGCCGATGCGGGAGGTCAGCCAGACGTGGGGCCATATCCGACCCTGACGCGCGAGCAGGTGCTCGCCTGCATGGAATGGGCATCCCGCCTCATGGGCAATCACTTCCATATCGCCGAACTCGCGTGAATGGATTCCTGCCGGATGAGAATCTTCCGGGTGGGATCAGGTTCCAACCTTCCCTGCCCGGCAGTCACGCGCTGGAACTGGGGGCGATCCCCCTGCAATATCGGTCATTGTTGTGGTTGCGGTCGCATTTCCTCCGCCCACGCCTCGTGCAGGCCGGCGAGCCGACGGACGAGGTCGGGGCGCTGCTCCAGATGGTTCGTCCGCTCCGGGTCCGGCTCGGCAAGGTTTCCGAGAAACTCGGCTTTGTCTCCGGTACCAATGAGTTTCCAGTCGCCCTCGCGCACCGCCCATCCGCCGCGCCAGGCCCAGTGGAGCACCGGATGCGGAGACGGCGACCCGGCTTCGCGGATCACCGGCAGCAGGCTGCGGCCGTCGAGCGTCACGCCAGGCGGTGGCTCGGTCCGGCACAGCTCTAGAACCGTCGGCATCCAGTCCATGGCGGTGACCGCCTGGTCGCGGACCGCGCCGGCAGGGAGCGCGGCGGGATAACGGATGATCGCCGGCACGCGCAGTCCGCCCTCGAAGAAGGTGTTCTTGTGGCCACGCCAGCGGCCGGTGTTGCCGCCGCCTCCGTGCGCGCCGTAGTAGGTACCCTCCGGAAGACCGCTGCGGTGGTCGGGCTTTCGAATCCACGCATCCTCGGCCGAGTGGCCGTTGTCGCTCATGAAGGCGACGATCGTGTCGCGCTTGTGGCCGTTGCGTTCGAGAGCCGCGAGGATCCGGCCCATGTGGTCGTCGGTGGTCGAAATCATCCGCGCGGAGGCGCGGCGCGGCATCGGAAGGCCGGCATAGCGGTCGTCGAACTTCGGGTCGGGTTGCTCCGGGTAGTGCGGGATGTTGTAGGCGACCATCAGGAAAAACGGGTGCTCGCGGTTGGCCTCGATGAAGGCTTCGGCGCGCTGCGTGACGAGGTCGGGAAAATAGCTGCCGTTGGCGAAGACCTCGCGGTCGCCGTCGTAGAGGTCGTGGAAGCCGGTGCCGTGGAGGAAGTGGTGGTTGAAGTTGTCGATGAAGCCGCCGCGGTGGCCGAAGAACACATCGAAGCCTTGTTTGGTCGGGCCGTGAGCAAAGTCGGCGCCGAGATGCCATTTCCCGAAAAGGGCAGTGCGATAGCCGGCATCCCGCAGCACCTCGGCCAGCGTGACCTCGTGAAGCGGCAGGTTGAGACCTTTCGGCCCGTTGGCGTCGCCCTGGGTCCAATTATCGATCCCGCCGCGCTGCGGATGGCGGCCGGTGAGCAGCGCGGCGCGTGCCGGGCAGCACACGGTGTGGGCGTACGACTGGGTGAAGCGCACGCCGCTCCGTGCCAACTCGTCCATCGCCGGGGTGAAGAGATCTGTCGAGCCGTAGCAGTTCGCGTCGAGGGTGCCCTGGTCGTCGGTGAGGAGGATCACGACGTTGGGCTTCCGCCCGGCGGCCGCGGCGGTCACGAGCAAGGCGAGGAAGCAGGCAAGGAGGGATGCACGAATCATCAGACCCCTGCTGTAACGGCGGGCGGTCGCCGGATCATTCAAGATCGCCCGTCAATGTCACGACGCCTTGTGGATTCGGGTGGCCGCGGGTCAGCGGATGACGGGTTTATCCGTGGCTCCCGGTTGCCTTCGCTCGGGGAACATGGCAGGCACCGGGATGTTCCTCATCAACCGTCGGTCCCGATTCCGAGGCCTTCGGAGTGACGCAGGAAATCCTCCTTATCCTTGCCTTTCCAGAGGCCGTTCGCTTTGGCCGCCGCAAGCCACATTTCCGCCGCGTTCCTGCATTGCTCGAACAGCTTCGCCGAACCGGGTTTGTCCTTCCAGAGGACGGGCGGATATTTCCGCATGAATGCGAGCAGCTTGTCGGCGGGGATTTCCTCCGCATCCGCCTTCGCGAACGCGGCGCGGAGGATCTCCTCCGGGATGGCGGCAGGGGCCGGCGGCGCGGGTTTGGCGGGCGGCGATATCTTCGCAAGCCCATCGAGATTTTTCCACTCCGCGCTGATCTCCACTGACTCGGTCGCCGATTTTCCGGGAAGCCCGGTGGCGAGTTGGAAACACTGACGGGCGAAGTCCCACGCGCCCGGAGAGATATTGTGGCCGGCGCCCGGCCAGCTCGCGGCGATGTGGCGGAACTTCTTTTTGGCGATCTCGTCGCGGAACCGGCCATACCACTCGATGCGGGTGAAGGGGGCTTCGGGAAAGGCCTTCGCGACGTCTTTTTCGCCGCATGAGATGGCGAAGGGTATCTTCTTTGCCGAGGTGCTGATCTCGCCGTAGCCATCCGTCGCCCAGGTGCCTCCGGAGTGGGCTGAGACTCCGCAAACGAGCCTCGGATGATTCATCGCGAAGCGGTGGACGAACTGGCTGCCGGCGGAGAAGCCGTGTAGGAACATCTTGTCGCGCAGCTTGTATCTCTTTCCCAAATCCTTGAAGAGATCGATGAGTTTCTCCGCGTGGATGCCGTTGCCGTTCTGGAAGGGATTCGCGTTTTTCGTATCGAACGAGGGGCCGATTACGATCACATCGCCGCGTTTCGCCCAATCCGCCATCCCCGCCGCGCCTTTGCCATTGCCGCGCGCGCCATGAACACCGACCACAAACTGATAGGTTTTCGCGGCGTCCATTGGATCCGGCGTGTAAACATAGCAGTCCATGCCCTGCGAGTCCTTGATCACCTCCTCGCCCGCCAAGGCGGATACGCAGGCCATTAGCAGCGGGAGGACAAGACATGCCGGAAATTTCATGCCGCCGAGGTTAGTCAGGGAAAATGCGCCGATCCACCGTTTTGTGGATGGGCGGGCGGGAAAGCAGGTTCCGGCATGAAGAACCGCCGCTCCGCGCAAAAAGATCTTCGGCTTTATCGATGCCGTCGAGCTTCGCGCCGAAGCACTGCGTAAGGATTTCGCGCGCCATGATCCAGTGGCCTTCACCGCCGGGGCAGTAGTTTCGCATTACGACATTCCAACATTCTGATATGGGAACATCCAGTTTGGCTGAGCCGCCGCACCCTGCCCGATATGGACTGATGTGTAGCCCCGGTTTGTCCCGGTTCCCTGGCTTCAACCTTCCTGCTTGCGGCCGGAGGGGCGGACCCTATCTTCCTTTCCAACACTCCAAATCCACATGAAACCAATCCACACACGTCTAACGATACTTGCGCTGTCGGCATTCGCCGGCTTCGCCGCGCATGCCGCCGAATTGGAAAGCACCACCCCTGTCGCGGCCAAAACCAACGGCGAGGCGTGGTGGAACGGAAACTGCAAGCGAATCGATGCCGACATCGAGAAGATGGGGCGCAGGATCGATGTGGTCTTCGTCGGCGACTCCATCACCGCGCGCTGGAGGGGAAGCGAATCATGGGAAAAGCACTGGGGCAAATACAAGGCGGTCAACATGGGCATCGGCGGCGACCAGACACAGCACGTCCTGTGGCGTCTTCAGAACGGCGACCTCGACGGCTACAAGGCGAAGCTGTTCGTCGTGATGATCGGCACCAACAACCTGTGGGGCAGGGACGCCGACCCGGCCGACGCCGCGGCCGGTGTCAAGGCGGTGATCGATTTGATCCAGAGCAAACAGCCACAGGCCAAAATCCTGCTGATGAGCATCCTGCCCACCGGCGAAAAACCCAATCCCGGCCGTGAAAAAAGAGCCGCGCTCAACAAACGGATTGCGAGGTTCGCGGGAGGTTCCGTGGAATACATGGACATCTGGGACAAATACCTCGAAAGCGACGACACCATCAGCAAGGAGGTTATGCACGACTTCCTTCATCTCGCACCCAAGGGCTATGACATCTGGGCGGAAGCCATCGCCGACAAAGTGAAGGAAATCGTGAGCGCTCCGTCCGGCAGGAGGTAGCCGGCACCACTGTGAATGGACGCTTGCACTTTCTCCCGGGTTCCAAACCGCACTTCCAACCCTTCCTGCCCACCCACCGCGAAAGGCGACATTCTGGCCGTTATAACTCAAGGTGACAGACTGTAAGTAGATAATCGGCTCGGCAAGGCCGCGGCAGGCGTGTCGGGGAGTTTGCGGGATCCGCGTGCGCGGGTGTGAGGAATGGAATCCATCGGATGGGTTCCGACCAAGAGGTCTTGCATGCGGATCGTTCCCGTTCTTTGGTGCGCGCGATGATGGCAATGCGAATTCTTTTCCTGATGGCGGCGATGGCCTGCGGCGCGCGCGGCTTCGAACTGCCGGCCGGTTCCAGCCAGTTGCTCGTCGGCATCGCGGAGACATGGGACAGCTCGCGGGCCACGCTCGCCTATTACGAGAAATCCGGCGGCCGCTGGCAGCGCGTGGGCGAGCCGTGGCCGGCGCGGCTCGGCAGAAGCGGACTGGCCTGGGGGCGAGGCCTGCATCCGGTTCCGGACGGCGCGATTATGAAAAAGGAAGGCGACTGGCGCGCGCCGGCCGGTGTGTTCGAGATTGGTGGTGCATGGGGTTATGACCCGGCCATCCGCCGACACCCGGAGCTTGCCTACCGCCAAATCTCTCCGCGCGATCTGTGGGTGGAGGACGCCGGTTCGCCGCATTACAACCGCCACCTCGTCCTGAGCCGCCATCCCGCGACGGCGTGGGAGAAAAAACAGCAGATGAAACAGGGCGACCACGCCCATTCGCTCAAGCTCTTCATCGCCCATAACGCCCCGCCCAAGGTCGTGCCGGGGGCCGGCTCCGCGATCTTTTTCCACATCTGGCGCGACGGCGGCGGACGGCCCTCGGCCGGCTGCACGACGATGGACGAGCGCAAGCTCCGCGAGCTGATCGCCCGCCTCGATCCTGCCCGCAAGCCGCTTTACGTCCTGCTGCCGAGGGCGGAATACGACCGCTATCGCACGGCATGGGAGTTGCCCTGACCGTGCCGGTTTCGCGTCTTGCATGAAAGCGGTCGGGCGGACACGCTCCAGCGCCCCGGATGGGTCCGCCGGGGAAACCAATCATGGAAATCGCCACGAGCCATCGCGATCCCGCGCCACCGGATGTCGGGCCGGATGACGTGTGGGGCGATCCGGCATGCCTCACGGAGGAAGGCCCTCAAACGCTTGCGCTTCCCGCGAAACGGCAGCGGAAACGCCGCACGAAACCCGAATCCGTTGCGGACAAGGGCGCGCTGAGAATCGATTCGCGTCATCGCCCGCGCAAAAACGCGGAATTGCAGGCAGGCGGTTTGGAAGTGGAGGAAATCAACGGTGCGATCCTGCGGTTGGCACCGGAAATGCCGGCCGTCGAGCGCGTGCCGCGGCAGTTCACCTTCCAGGCCCGCGAGCCCGGCATTGGGAAAAAGCGCCGCGGTGGCGAGACCGGCGAGTGGGGCCGGCGGCCGCATCGACACTCGCTGATCTGGGTCTGCGGAGCGGGCACCGCGATTGTCGGCGTGGTGGTGGGAGCCATGGTCATGCTGCCGCGTGTGAACCGTGCCAATGCGGTGGAATTCCAGCACGGTGCCACGGAGTTGGTGATCGAGCGTATCGAGGAGGACGACGGCCCGCGACTCATGGCCGCGATGATGCGGCGCCAGGACGAGGCATTGGAGATTTACGACGCATTCACCCGCGCCCGCAGCGTGGAAGAGTTGCTGCCGTTGCTGCGCGACCCCGCAGCCGTGGAGGCGCTGCTGCGCGCCTCTGTTTTGGGCACTTGGGCACCGCCCGCCGAATCCGGCCATGGCTGGAACGTGAAGGAGGAAAACGGGGTGATCCACGGCATCCTCGACGGGATTCGGGCCGATCATTCGAAATTCCAAGCCTACTTCGTGGACGTGGACGGCGCGCTGCGCATCGATTGGAAAGCGACTACCGCCCACGGCACCGCCGGGTTCGCGGATCTCGCCGAAGGCCGCGGCGATCCCGCTGAGATTCGTGGCTGGCTCAGTCCCACGGATTTTTACACCCTCGCGTTTCCGGAAAACGAATACCGCGCCTACCGCCTGCTCTCGTCGGACGAAACGAAGGCGTTGTGGGTTTACGCCGAGGTCGGCGGCGAGGCCGCGCAAGCGCTCGAACCATCGATGCGCGGCGGCCAGATTCTCGTCGGCAACAAGGAGCAGAAGAAAGTGACGCTGCGTCTTGCTCCGGCACCGGACGGATCCATGCCGAATCAATGGCGGCTCGTGGAATTGCTTCACAAAGAGTGGATCGCACCCTAGTAAAATCCGCTGTGAGCGAAACCAAGCTGTTCTGGTTCCATTGCGGCCGCTGCGGAGCCCTGTTCCAAGCCGAACCCGGCTTGAACGAAGAACGCGTCTGCGCGGTATGCGGCGCCGACCCCTGCCTCCCCACCATCGAAACCGCCGCGCCGGCCGCCGCCGCTGTTTCCGCGGCACGGTCCACACGCGCCAAGAGCGGCAGCCGCGGCAGCCGGAAACCGAAGCACCGCCATCTCATGCTCAAGCTGATCCTCGGCTGGACGCTCGTGCTGGCGCTCATCGTCCTCGGCGCACGCAAGCTCTGGCACAAACCGCAGGCTGCGGACCAGGCACCCGCCCTCGCCGGCGAATCGATCACCCTCAACGAAGAAGAGGTGGAAATCATGCAGACCGCCGGTCAGCAATGCGGCCGCGTGTTCGAAGGCTTCATCGCCGCCGGCACTCCCGAACAGCGCAATCAATTCGTGCTTGCGCCCTTGGACACCGTTTCGCGCATGACGCGGTTTTACAGCATGAACCCCATGCCCTCCATCTCGGCGGAAAAACTCGAACCGATGGACGGCGGCATCCTTCGCCTGCCCGGCGGAAACGCCTACGAAGCCCGCTGGAAATCGCAGGACGGCCAAATCTACGACACCGTGTTCCGCCGCGAAAACGACGAGTGGCGGCTCGATTGGGACCACTTCGCCCGCTACAGCGATTACCCGTGGGCGCTTTTCATCGCCGGTTCCGGCCCCGACGAGGGCGAGTTCCGCCTGCTCGCCCGCGAGCGTCTGGCCGAGGAACGCAAGGCCGAGCCCGCCATCAGCCTGGTTCTCTATGCGCCGCGCTTCGGCAGCCCGCGCGAGACCGGTTTCCAATCGCCCGAATTCCTCGTCCCGCGCGATTCGCCCGCAGGACGGCTGATCGGCGCCGCCTTCCAGCTCTCCCGCGAGGGCGGTCGGGTCTTCGGCGGCAAGCTCGAGGAAATCAACCCCGACGGCATGATCCGCATCCGCGTCAAGGTCCGTCGCTTCGAGGAAGACATGCAGCGCAAGTTCGAGATCGCCGAAGTCCTCGCCTGCCATTGGCTCTCCGTGGACGACCCTGGCGTCGAACCGCTCGAGCCGCCGGCTCCGGCCACGGAAGAAACCGCCGAGTAAACCGCCGCAAGGCTCTCACCGGTTATCCCGGAATGTTTCCAAAACCGCCGTCTCCAAAGCACGCAGTGCGAAATCGATTTCGTCGCCAGTGACGCAGAGCGGCGGCATGAAGACGATGGTATCGAGGATCGGGCGGGTGAGCAGGCCGTGGGCGGCGTGGCAGACGGCTTCGCCGACGCGGCGTGCGGCGGGAAATTTCGACCCGTCCGGCTGGCGCAGCTCGATGCCGGAAATCAAACCGCACTGGCGGACTTCGTGGACGCATGGGTGTCGTTTCAACGAAGCGAGCCCGGCGCACAGGCGCTCGATTTTTTCCGGCAGAAGATCCAGCACGCGTTCGGCGCGGAAGGCATCGAGGCTGGCGAGTGCGGCGGCGCAGCCAAGCGGGTTGGCGGTGTAACTATGGCCGTAGTAAAACGCGTTTTCCGCAGGGCCGAGAAACGCCTCGTAAACCTCCGCAGTGGTGAGCGTGGCGGCCAGTGGCAGGGTGCCGGCGGTGAGGCCCTTGGCGAGGCAGAGGAAATCCGGCGTCATGTTTTCCCGCTGGCAGGCGAACATCGCGCCGGTGCGGCCGAAGCCGGTCATCACCTCGTCGAGGATCAGGTGGACGCCGGTGGTATTGCACCAGTCGCGCAGTTCGGCGAGCATGCCGGTCGGCCACGGACGCATTTCGTTGACGCCTTGGATCAAGGGCTCGATCACCACCCCCGCGAGTTCCGCGGAATCGAGTTTCTGCAATTCCTCCAGCGACCGAACGTGCGTCACCGGATAGCCATGGCCGCGGAAGCGCTCGAAAAAACGGCTCACACCACCGATCGAAGCCGCGCCGAGCGTGTCGCCGTGATAACCGTCGGCGAAGGCGGCGAAACGTGTGCGCCGCGGCTCGCCGGTTTGCATGCGGAATTGCACGGCCATTTTCAGCGCGCACTCGATGGCGGTCGAGCCGTTGTCGGAATAGAAGACGCGTTCGAGCGTGCCCGGCGGGAAAAACGCGCACAGCCGCTCCGCGAGTTCCGCCGCCAGTGGGTGGGTGAAGCCGAGAAACGAGACATGCGACGATTTTTCCAACTGCGCGCGGATTGCGGCGGTGATCGCGGGATGCGCGTGGCCGTGGAGGTTGGTCCAGATTGAGGAATTGCCGTCGAGGTATTTGCGGCCTTCGGAATCCCACAGCCAGACGCCCTCGCCGCGGGTGAGGACGAGCGGCTCGTGGTCCGGCGCGCACCACTCGGCCTGCCGCGTGAACGGATGCCAGCAGTGCGCCTTGTCGGCCTCGATCCAGCGGCGGGTGTCGTCGCGCATCGCGGCGAGTATGGCTGCGCGCGGCGGACGGCAAAGTGCAAAGCCGCGGCGGGTGCGGGCGAATCCGGTGATTTTCGGAAATTTGGATTTGCGACCCGATGGCGGGGTTTGCAGAGTGCGGGAGCATGTTGTCTCACACGACTCTTCAATCTCTCCGCTGGCTGATTCCGGCATCCGCCGCCGTGATGATGCTGGGTTCCTGCACCAATCAGAACGGCTTCGCCTCGAACGATCCTTACGGCACCGGGCCTTTCGACGCCGACGGCAACTACCGCGAGGACTGGGCCGACGATCCGACGAAATGGCGCCGCCCCGGCAGCCGTCAGAAGCCGCAGCAGGAGCCGCTTTTCGCCGCCAACGACCAGCCGCCGGCGAATGCCACGCCGCTGCCGCCGTCCCGGCCGACGCCCACGGTGACTCCCAAGCCGAAGCCGAAACCCAAGCCCAAACCGCAGCCGGTGCGCTACACCGTCAAGAAGGGCGACTCGCTCTACGTCATCGCCCGCCGCAACGGCACCACGGTGGGTGCGCTCCAGCGCGCGAACGGCATTTCCGGCTCGCTCATCCATCCGGGCCAGCGGCTGGTGATCCCGAAATGACAAGCTGCGGGCAGGATGCCCGCGCCACCTGAAGCGCATGGACATCCGGGCGAAAAACCTGCTGATCCTCGCTTCGGCCGGCTCGGGACAAACCTATCAGCTCGGCAACCGGGTAATCGGCCTCGTCGCGCGCGGT
>DATISV010000344.1:0-2798 GCA_035468505.1 Luteolibacter sp.
AAGCTTGTGAGAAAGGAAAGTGGTGCCTTGTGCGGCGTCGCGCAGGGTGTGCGGCGGGAACTTTGGCCGATTCATGGAAAACTTCTGCCGCATTCCTGCAAAACACGGCAGCTGCGACGGTTGGAGGATGAAAGAATGTTCCATTCGACCCAGGGTAGACGTCGATTGAGGAAATTCGCAATCCCGCGCTTGAAAAGAAGTCTTCCGTCGCCTCGACTCCATGCCTCCCTCATGCCATACCGAATCTGCAAAACCCTCGAAATCGAGAACGGCCACATGCTCTCGAAGCATCCGGACAAGTGCCGGTTTCCGCACGGCCACACGCGCAAGGTGGAGTTCGTGCTGGAGGCGGATGCATTGGATGAAAACGACATGGTCTGCGATTTCAAAATCATCAAGGAGGCGGTCGGCGAATGGCTGGATACCTTCGATCATGCGATGTGCATGAACACCGCGGATCCGGCCTATCAGGATTTCAAGCTGCGCTATGGCGAGCGTGTGATCGGTTTTCAGAATCAGGACCCCACCACCGAGGTGATGGCGCGGACGATCTTCGATCATACCGCGAACGCGCTCGCCGCCCACGCCGCGCGCGGCGATGCGAGGTACCCGCTCTCCGCCAGTGTGCGACTCGTCCGCGTGCGGGTGTGGGAAACCACCTCGTCGTGGGCCGAATATGATATTTCCCGTTGAACCATGTCCCAGTCACCGCTTCCCGACATTCAGGCCACACCGGACACGCGTGGCATCGCCATCGACCAGGTGGGCGTTTCCGATTTGCGCTATCCGATCCACGTCACCGACCGCGACGGCAGGCCGTTCCCGACGGTCGCCACGATTTCGATGTCGGTGCATCTGCCGCATCATTTCAAGGGCACGCACATGAGCCGTTTCCTCGAAGTGCTGAGCAAGCACGAGGGTGAGGTGACCTCGCAGACCTTGCCGGACATCCTTCATGATTTGAAAGACCAGCTGGATGCCGAAGAAGCGCACATCGAGGTGGCGTTCACTTATTTCGTCAGCAAGAAAGCCCCCGTCACCGGCGCGGCGGCGAAGGTTGGGTGCGATTGTGTGTTCAAAGGCACGTCCAACGGCAAAGAGGATCAACTCGTGCTCTGCGTCACCGTGCCGGTCACGACTTTGTGCCCGTGCAGCAAGGAGATCAGCGATTACGGCGCGCACAACCAGCGCGGATATCTCACATTGGAAGTGCGTCCGAAGCGCAAGGGCAGCGGCTGGCATTTCATCCTGATCGAGGATTTGATCGAGGTTGCCGAGAAATCCGCGTCGGCTCCGGTTTACGCGTTGTTGAAACGTCCGGATGAGCGCCATGTGACGATGCAGGCCTATGACAATCCGGTGTTTGTCGAGGACGTGGTGCGCAATGCCGCCGCGCTGTTGCAAGCCGACGGCCGCGTGGCCTCGTTCACGGTGAAGGCGGTGAACCACGAGAGCATTCACGATCACAACGCCTTCGCCGTGGTTTCCGGCAAGGCTGCGGATTCATGAAACGCATCCACCCGGGAGTGCTGCTCGACGCCTATGCGCGCGGGATTTTCCCGATGGCGCACGAAGGCGAAATCCTGTGGTTTTCCCCGGAGAAACGCGGACTGATCCCGCTCGACGAACGATTTCACATTTCCCACGGGCTCAAGCGGACGTTGAGGCGGAAACCCTTCGAGGTGCGCCGCGACACCGCATTTCGCGAAGTGATGCTCGCCTGTGCCGAGCGCGAGGAAACCTGGATCGATGGCGTGATCCTGGAGAGCTTCTGCCATTTGCACGCGCTGGGTCACGCGCATTCCGTCGAGTGCTGGGACGCGGAGGGCTTGCAAGGCGGGCTTTACGGCGTGGAACTGCCGGGTGTGTTTTTCGGCGAGAGCATGTTTTCGCGGAAGACGGATGCCTCCAAGGTCGCGCTGGTGGCACTCGTCGATGACCTACGCTCGAGGAATTTCAAACTGCTCGACACCCAATGGATGACACCGCATTTGCAGCAGTTCGGCGGCTACGAGATGAGTCGTGATGAATACCTCGATCTGCTGCGAAGTGTCCTTCGGCAGGCGAATGGATGACGGAAACGTCACGATGCGAAGACGATTGGATATCATATATTGTCACGTGGCGAAATTGTCGCCATGGCGGCATTTGCAGCGGCCCGGTTCGCTTCAGGTTGTTGCCGCTTATGAAACCACACCCCCTCAACCAATGGATCGGGCTGTTGGCGATGACTTCGGTCTGTGCCGGCAACCTCCAAGCCTTCACCCTGCAACTGCTCCACGCCGCCGATCAGGAAGCGGGAGCCGCCGCAGTGGACGACGCCCCGCGCTTCTCCGCGGTCCTCAACGCGCTGCGCAACCAGTTGCCGGCGAACACGCTCACCCTCTCGTCCGGCGACGCCATCATCCCGGGACTGTTCTTCGACGCCTCCGGACCGGTCTATGGTGCCGGCGGCGTGGCCGACATCGAAATCCAGAACCGCCTCGGCTTCCAGGCGATCGCGCTGGGCAACCATGAGTTCGATTTCGGCACTGCGGTGCTCGCCGGCTTGATTGATGGTTCCGCCAGCGGCGCGCTCATTGGCGGATCGCCATTCGCGGGTGCCAATTTCCCATATCTCTCCGCCAACCTCGGTTTCGCGACGGACGCCAACATGGCTCCACTCGAAGTGCCCGGTGCCGCCGCTCCGCAAGCGAACTCGGTGACCTCTTCGGTCGTGCTCGAAGTGAACGGCGAACTCGTCGGTGTGGTGGGTGCCACCACGCCCACGCTTGCCACCATTTCCAGCCCCGGCTCGA
>DATISV010000345.1:0-3421 GCA_035468505.1 Luteolibacter sp.
GATCGCAAGGCGCAGAGCCATGACATCGCCAAACGCGTGCGCCCGGCTGTGGCGGCCATTGCGGAGCGTTATGGCGCGCGCGTCGCCATCGCCGAGGTGCCGCCCGGCCCGCCGGTGCTCCAGACGCTCGTCGCCGAGATCTATGGTCCCACCGATGAGGCGCGCCTCCAACTCGCCGAGGAAGTGAAAAACATCTTCAAGAGCACGCCGGGCGTCGTCGATGTCGATTGGTACATCGAGGCCGATCAGCAGAAGGCGCGCTTCGTCATCGACAAGGAAAAGGCCGCGCTGCACGGCATCAGCGCCGCCACGATTTCCCAAACCTTGAAGATCGCCGTGGATGGCGAGACGGTCGATCTGCTCCATCAACCGGAGGAACGCGAGGATGTGAACATCCGCCTCGAACTGCCGCGCTCCGCGAAAACCACGCCCGAAGAGTTGCTCGCGCTGCGCGTGCGCTCCGGCGATGCCAACGCCCTGCCGGAGCCCGGTTCGTCCACCCCGCCGCTCGTGCCGCTGCGCGAGTTGGTGAAGGTGGAGCACGTCACCGTGGAGAAAAGCCGTTATCACAAGAACCTGATGCCCGTGACTTATGTCATCGGCGACGTGGCGGGCGTCGTGGAAAGCCCGGTGTATGCGATTTTCAAGATGAACGAGGCGCTGCGGAAACTCGACACCCGCGAATTCGGCGGCAGCGGCGCGGAGTTGAAGATCCACAACGCCGCCATGCCCTTCAGCGATGGCAAGCCCTCGATGAAATGGGACGGCGAGTGGCACATCACCATCGAGGTCTTCCGCGATCTCGGTGCGGCGTTCGCCGCCTGCCTCATCCTCATCTATGTGTTGATGGTCGGCTGGTTCCGCAGCTTCATCACGCCCGCGATCGTCATGATCGCCATCCCGTTCTCACTGGTCGGCATCCTGCCCGCGCATGGCTTGACGGGAGCGTTCTTCACCGCCACCAGCATGATCGGCTTCATGGCCGGCGGCGGCATTGTGGTGCGCAATTCCATCATCCTTGTCGATTTCATCGAACTGCGCCTCCGCGAAGGCATGCCTCTGAGTGAGGCGGTCATCGATGCCGGTGCCGTGCGCTTCCGACCGATGCTGCTCACCGCCATGGCAGTCATCGTCGGCGCGGCCGTCATCCTCGCCGATCCGATTTTCCAAGGGCTTGCCATCGCATTGATGGCCGGGGAAATCGCCAGCCTCCTGATCAGCCGCATGGCCGTGCCGGTGCTTTATTTCATGGCCAACCGCCATGCGCACCATTGATCCCGAATTCCGAAGAAGAGACCACGGGAATCGATGGGCTTTGCGGAGTCCGCACTCACGCATTCTAACGGACGCGCCTACTGGCACGCCTACATCCGAAACTCGTCGCCGAGATAGTATTTGCGGGCGATGGGGTCGTCCACGAGTTCGTCGGAGGCGCCTTCGAGGATGACGCGGCCGTCGTGGATGAGGAACGCGCGGTCGGTGATGGTGAGTGTCTCTCTAACGGAATGATCGGTGATGAGGATGGCGAGGCCGTCGCGTTCGCGCAGTTCGCGGACGATGCGCTGGATGTCCTCGACCGCCTTGGGGTCGATGCCGGCGAACGGTTCGTCGAGCATCAGCAGCTTGGGGTCGGAGCAGAGCGAGCGGGCGATGGCGAGGCGGCGTTTTTCCCCGCCGGAAAGCGTGATGGCGAGCGACTTGGCGAGCTTGGCGATGCCGAAGCGCTGCATCAGATGATGGGCGCGGTCGAGCCGGTCCTTGCGGCTGAGGTGCGGGCGCGTTTCGAGAATGGCGAGCAGGTTGTCGAGCACGCTGAGCTTGCGGAAGACGCTTTCCTCCTGCGGCAGGTAGCCGAGGCCGAGGCGCGCGCGGCGGTGCATCGGCATTTTCGAGATATCATGTCCCTGGAAGCAGACCGAACCGGCGTCGGACGGGATGATGCCGGCGATCATGTAGAACGAGGTCGTCTTGCCCGCGCCGTTGGGGCCCAGCAGGCCGACGATTTCCCGCGGCTGCACGGTCATGGACACGCCATCGACCACGGCGCGGCCGCCGTAGGTTTTGCGCAGGCCGTTGGCGAAAAGGACGGCGGTTTCGGTGTGGTGGACGGTGGAGCCGGGGTCGTGCATGGGGGCGGTAGGCGGTAGGCGATGCTTAATTTCAGCGTTCTTGGTTGAGGCGGCCGCCCATGTCCCAGTTGCCTTCGGTGACGAAGGAGCCGTTCTTCTGGATGCGCAGGTTGAGTTGGGGTTCCTTGGCGCGCATGTAGTTGGCGCCTTGTTTCACCCACGGGTAGCCGCCGGTGAGGACGATCTCGCCGGTTCCAGGATGATAGGTGAAAATCGCGCCGCTGGCCTCAATGGGTTCCTTGCCCGGCTCGGTTTGTTTTTGAACGATGCGCACCGCGCCGGTGGCGACAACGCGTTCGACATCGCCGAAGCTCGCGCCAAAACCGGGCTTTTCTTTCTCGTCCTTTTTGTCGTCGGCGGACTCCGGTTTTTTCGCGAGGAAGATTTTCAGTTCGTTGGCTCCGCTGAGGGCGAAGCGCGGGTCATTGACGCGGACGTTCTTGAGATAAACGAAAAGGCCCGCGTCGGCGTCGAAATACATGCCGCCGTCGCAGTTGACCACGGTATCTTCCGGACCGGGCTCGACCTTGAGCGGCTCGGCCGGCGGCTGAATGGCGGGATCGTCCGATCCATTGCCGGCGATGCCGGCTTCTTCGAGGAAATCGGCGGCGGCCTCGGTGGCCTCGGCGGCGGCGGCCAGCTCGGCGCGCAGGCTGGTGCGCGCGGCATCGACGGCTTTCGCGTGCGCGGGTGCCGCGGGCGCGGCATCGGCGGCGATGGCGGATTTCTCGGCCTCGGTCAGCGCGGCGGGAGGCTCGGCGCTGGCGGCGGTGAGCAAGGCCGCGCCGGCAAGGGCCACGGCGGGGCGGACGAGGGGATTGGAATGATTCATGGTGGTCTCGGTGTTGGCGCGGATGCGGGTTTCGGCCGGGCCTGTCAGGAAGCCTTTGGCTTTTTCCATGTGATAGATCAGGCCGCTGCCATCGGCCTCGATGCGGTCGCCGCGCAGCGTGACGCCGCCGCCGGCTTCGAGCAGGCCGGTGGCTTGGTCGAGCAGCGCGTTTTTCATTTCCACGCGGGCGCGCGGGCTTTGGTCCGGGTTGTAAAACGCGATGGTCACCTGGTCGCCGGCGATCTGCTGGTCGGTGACGAGCGTCATCACCTCGGCCTTGAGCACGGCGGAGAGGCGCTGGTTTTCATCGTAGCGCGGGAGCATCACTCGGTGGAGCTTGCTGCCGTTCGGAAGCAGGGAAACGGCGGGGATTTTCTTGCGCGGCGTGGCCGGTGCCTCCTCCGCGTGCAGCGCGGGGGACAGGAGCAGCAGGGCCGGAAGAATGGCGCGCATGGTGTAT
>DATISV010000346.1:0-15460 GCA_035468505.1 Luteolibacter sp.
CTTCGAGACACCAACGGTGGAGGCCATGAAATAGTCGATTTCCCCGCTGCGGGTGGCGATCAGGACCATCGCGCCGTTCTGCGAGGCGCGAACGATGCGGGCCTCGGTGTCGAGTTCGCCGGTGATGTCGGTTTCGCCGACGAGGCTGAGTTTGCCTTTGCCGATGAGGCCTTTTTTCATCGCGAGACGCAGCACCGAGACGGTGGACGACGGTCCCTCGCCGCGTTTGGCGACGATCACGCGACCGCCGCCGGAATCGCCGTAGCCGAGTGCGGTCACCGGTCCGCTGCCGTTTTCGAGAGCGAACCACGGTTCGACGGTGATCGAGGGATCCACCCACGGTTCGCGGCCGTCTTCGAACTGCCGCACGTATTCCACGATGAACGAACCGACGCGGCCGTCCGCCGTGCCGAGTGCGATGCGTTGTGTCACCGGATCGTGGGAAACCGCGGTGATTTCCACCTCATCAAGCCCGGGCACCGGCAGCACGCGGCGTTCGCCGGTGGCGACGTTCGAAAAGACCACTTCGCTTCCGCCATCATAGAAAAACGGCAGCTCGGCCCACTCGTCCATGCCAAGCACGCGCGGCGCGGCTTCGCCGGAAACCTCGCCGGCCGGTGCCACGTCGGCATCCCGGAAAAGCGGGACCACTTCCTTGCCCACAAAGTAAAAAATGCCGAACACCGCCACGATCACCCCGATCCCGCCGAAGCGGATCAGCCAGCCCATCAGGCGGTCGAACCACAGCGTCGCGCGCGAGACTTCGAAGCGCTTCGGATCGGGTGAGTGCGTGGGGTCCGGCATGCGATGGAGGCCGTGGCAATTGGAACGGCCCGCGGGAAACTAGGGCACCGTCGTCACGACGGGCAAGCTTCGCTTCGCGGGCCGCGGGGGGAATTTCAGGAAATCACTTCGAGAGCGAGTCCACCACTTCCTGCGCCAGTTCGGCGGGCATCGGGAAGTAGCCGTCTTTTTCGACGATCTCCTGGCCTGCCTTGGACAGCGCGAACTTGAGGAACTCAAGCGTCAGCGTGTCGAGCGGCTGGCCGGGCTTCTTGTTCACATACACCATCAGGAAGCGGGCCAGCGGGTAATCGCCGCTCAGCGCGTTGTCGTAGGTGGCTTCGTAAAACTTGCCGTCGTCGCCGGCGAGGGGCAGGGCGCGCACGCCGGAGGTCTTGTAGCCGATGCCGGAGTAGCCGACCGCATACAGGTCCGCACCCACGCCCTGGACCACCGCGGACGAACCGGGCTGCTCCTTGACGGTGGGTTTGAAGTCACCCTTGGCGAGCGCGTTTTCCTGGAAGAACCCGTAGGTGCCGGAAGCCGAGTTGCGGCCGAAAAGCGAAATCGCGCGGCCTTTCCAGGCATCGAGGCCGAGCTGGCCCCACTCGGTGAGATCGTCGCCACCCATCTTGCGGGTGCTGGAGAACATCGCGTCCACCTGCTTCAGGCTCACACCCTCGATCGGGTTGTCCTTGTGGGCGAACACCGCCAGCGCGTCGATCGCCAGCTTCACTTCGGTGGGCTTGTAGCCGTATTTTTTCTCAAAGGCGTCGATTTCCTCCGCCTTCATCGGACGGCTCATCGGGCCGATCTGCGCGGTGCCTTCGATCAAGGCCGGCGGCGCGGTCGAGGATCCCTTGCCCTCGATCTGGATGTTCACGTTCGGATAGGCCTTCTTGAAGCCCTCGGCCCAAAGCGTCATCAGGTTGTTGAGCGAGTCGGAGCCGATCGAGTTCAGGTTTCCAGAAACTCCGCTGACCGACTTGTAATCCGGCAGCGCGGGATCGATGTGGGATTCCTCGGCGAGGACGGGAAGCGCCGCGATCAGGGCGCCGGCGATGCAGGGGATGGTGGCTTTCATGGGTGGTTTGTTGGTTGGTGGCGGCTCGGTGCCGCCGACGACGCGCACTAACCGGATTGATCCGTCACACGGCAAAGAATCGATTGTGACATGATTGTCACAAAAGCCCCAGGCCTGGGGGCCGGCTTGCCAGTGCGGGATCATCTGGATTTCCTCCCTCCCGGAGAAACGGCTCGTTTCCCCCGAATGTGACAAAAGCGTCACGCGAAAAAAATCCACGTGTGACAATCCGGACAGCTAACAGAGTGACGAATTCGTCACCGAATCCACACCAACATGCGAACCAACAACACCCCATTGACCCTCGCCGCCGCCATGGCCCTCGGACTGCAATTGCACGCCATCGCCGGCAGCGAAACCCCACCCGCCATCACAGACACCGCCGCCGGTTCGTCCGGCGACTGGTGCGAATGGCTGCAAAGCAAACCCGGAACCCTCTACAAAAATCCGGAAAACCCGTGGCTGCAATCGTTCCAAATCGAAGGCCGTTTCCAATACCAGCTCGGATACCTCGACGGCTCCGACGTCAACGGCGACGATTGGAGCGAAACCCACGACGAATACCGCCGCTTCCGCCTCGGCCTGAAATCCGATTTCCTGCGTTATTTTGGCGCGAAATTCGTCGTCAATCTCGTCAACGACCAGCGCAACGTCAGCGGTGGCGGCGATCTTGACTGGGGCTACGACAGCATCGACGAAGCGCTGCTCTCCTTCGACATCAAGAAGGCCTTCGGTGCCGGTCCGCTCGACAGCCTCAAGCTCAACTACGGCCGCCACAAGTTCGTCGTCGGCCAGGAAACCCGCACCTCATCGACAAAACTGCTCACCGTCGAGCGCTCCGCCATCGCCAACAAGGTCTATGGCAGCTACCGGCCCACCGGCCTGAGCCTGGACGGCGCGCTCGGCAAATGGACCTTCACCGGCGCGCTTTACAGTTCCACCACGGACGGTGCCGACAATGAGGAGTTCAGCGGCTGGCAGGACGATGTCGTGTATTACGCCAGCGCCGGCTACCAGGTCAGCGACGAACTCGTTTTGGGCGTGGACTTCGTTTACAACAATGCCGATGCGGTGGATGAGGATTCCATCATCGGCTACCGCTGGGCCACCTCGATCAACGCCCAATACGACGCCGGCTCATGGGGAATCGTCGGGGATTTCATCTACGGCGACAATGGCGGCTCCGGCATGACCGGCAACGCCGATCGCCAGGGCGATTTCTGGGGCCTGGTGGTCATGCCGTATTACTGGATCGTCGATGAGAAACTCCAGCTCGTCGGCCAATACCAATACGGTGGTGCCGATGAGTCCGAGGGCATCCGCATCAACAGCCGCTACGGCCGCGGTTACGGCACCGGCGGCACGGCGGCCGATGTCAACAGCGGTCGCGGCGACGAGCACCATTCGCTCTATGCCGGCCTCAACTGGTACCTCTGCGGCCACAACGCCAAGATCCAGGGCGGCATCGAGTACCAGACCATGGACACCCCGGCCGGCGACTTCGACACGCTGACCTACCTGCTGGCCTTCCGCACCTTCTTCTAACCGACCTGCTGTTCGGTTTTCCGGTTGCCGACGGCCGCCCGCACCACGGGCGGCCGTCATTTTTTCGGATAGGGCGGGGGATTTCGGCATTGTAAGCCGCTCCGGATCGGCGAGGGATGGCGCGGATGAAGATTCACCGCCCCATGGCCGAGGCCGCCGCCAGGATGATCCGGGAAACGCTGCGCGAGAAAAAGGTGCTCGACCGCGTGATGCAGGACGCGTTCGCCGCCCATCCCAAGTGGGGGAAACGCGACCGCGCGTTCATCGCGGAAACCGCCTTCGAGGTGGTCCGCTGGCGGCGCGCGCTGGAGTTTGTGGCGGGCCATGCGTCGATCCCCGCGCTGTGTGCCGCGCAGTGGACGCGGATGGGATTGGAAATTCCGGACTGGTGGGCGCACGAGGCCGCCCCGCCGGAGGAAATGCGGCAGCGGGAAACTGATCTCACAAACCAGCCGCGCGCGGTGCGCGAGTCGATCCCGGATTGGCTCGACGAGCTGGGCGAAAGCGAACTCGGTCCCGCATGGGATGCGGAAATCGCCGCCCTCAACCGCCGCGCGCCGGTTTGCCTGCGCGTCAACACACTGCGCAACGACCGCGCCGAAACCATCGCATGGCTGGCGGACGCGGGCGTGGACTGCGAGCCGGTGCCGGGGCTTCCGGATGCGCTTGTGCTGCCGCCCGGCAAGACGCTGCCAAAACCCCTGCTCGCCGAGGGCCGGGTGGAAGTCCAGGACGCCGGATCGCAACTCATCGCTCCGCTATTGGAAGCCCGGCCCGGCGAATGCGTGATCGATTCCTGCGCCGGGGCGGGCGGCAAGACACTCCATCTCGCCGCCCTGATGCGCAACGACGGACGGATCTACGCAATGGACGTGAGTGATCGGAAACTCGAGGAACTCACCCGTCGGGCGAGGCGCTCGCGGGTGAAAATCATCCGCACCAAGTCATTGCATGAAGTCACCCCCTCGGATTTCGCCGGCATCGCCGACCGGCTCCTGATCGACGCGCCGTGTTCCGGCCTCGGGACGCTGCGCCGCCAGCCGGACCTCAAGTGGCGTCTCACTCCCGCGAAACTCGACGCCGTGCGCGCGCTGCAAAAACAAATCCTGCGCGAGCACGCCGCGATGCTCAAACCCGGCGGCCGGCTCGTCCATGCCACCTGTTCCATCCTGCCCTCCGAAAACCGCGCCGCCGCCGAGGCGCTGCTTGCCACCGGGGAATTCACCCTGCTTGCCGAGCACCCGGTTTCCCCCGCCGCCACCGGCTTCGATGGCTTCCACGCCACGGTCATGGAGAAATCCGGGTGATTTTCTGACCCGGCCCGGCCCGGCCGCGGCTAACAGAATAATCCTTGGCACAATGGGGCGGGTATATATTGTCGCTTGGTCTTGACCAGGATCACAATCTTATCGCAGATATGTCGATTGGCATCCCGCAGGCCGTGTATCGGCACGGCGGATGCCGCCATTGTTCTCCCACGGACGATGATCCCAATCACACCATGAAACCGCACATTCTTCTGAAATTAGCCGCCTTTGCTCTCGCAGGCTCGGCACTCGCGCAAATCGAGTCTGCCGAAGGATACAAGTCCGCCGACATGGTCTTCGGGCCGATTTCCTCCGACGAGAGCAAGGAAGATGCCTGGCAAATCCGTCCTCACCGGATCACAGCTTTCTCTAAAATCGAAGTTCTCGACCCCTCCGGCGGACTTGTTGAACATCGCTACGTTCCCCGGACCGAGTCACTCGGCGAAGATGCCCGCACCGAAGTTCTCTTCTTGATAGATACCAGCGATCCCGGCCGCAAAAAGGACGTCCAGGCGGCGCGCGAGATCGCGGTCAACCTGATGAAACAGGCACCGCAGCATTTCCGCTTCGGAGTCGGCATCTTTGGCAAGAACCTCAACGTGATCCAAGGTGTGGAGGCGGAGCAAGCGGCCGTCCAGCTCGCCTTGATGGAAGATGGTCACTACGAAGCCCAGCAGGACACGCGCTTGTATTGGGGCCTGGTCCAGGCAGTGGACAAATTCCAAAAGCAGCAGTCGACGACCCGCCGGGTCATTATGGTGTTTTCCGACGGCGTCGCGGAAGATAATCCGCAGGGATACTCCGCCGACGACGTGATTGTGGCCGCGAAGAAGAAGAACATCGGCATTGTCACCGTGGCGCTCGTCAAGGATGTCCGCCAGGAAACCTTCGCCAACAGCTTGAAGGTGCTTTCCTACGGAACGAGCAGTCCCGCAATCAAGCTCAAGCCGACGTCGAAAGGCACCAAATATGTCCTTGCCGAGGATGTCAAAGCCCGGTTCTTCGAGCACCTCGATGCCGGAGGCGAACTCTACCTGCCGAAATTCGAGACCAGCCGCACCCTCAAACTCAAGCTACTGACTTCGCTGTCCGAAAGTCACGAGGTCGACCTCTATCAGACCGCGTCCTCCGCTACCGACGCTTCCGGGGGCGACGACAAGACCGGTGAGTCTGGCGAGCCGGGCGAAGCAGAAAAGCCGGAGGAGGAAGTCCCGTCGACACAAGGCGACAGCCAGGACGGCGGCGATGGCAAAAAGCCCGCCGGAGAGGCGGATAGCGGCGGGAGCAATGGCGAAAAGCCCCCGGCAAAAGAAGCTGCCGTAAAGGAGGATCAGGGCATGTTCACTACGAACGAATGGATGCTCATCGGAGGTGCCGCAGTGGTCGCCGCTATGGTGATCGCCGGGATCGTTCTGCTCGTGCGCAGGAATTCGGCCGGCACCGGTGCGGTCGGAAACACCTATCTCGAACTCGCAGACAACAGTGCGGTGCGTTACCCGGTGAGCGGCTCCGCGGTTCGCATCGGACGCGGCCAGGACAACGGCATTCGCCTTGCCAACAACTCCGTGTCCAAACATCACGCGGAAATCCTGCGCAATCGCGAGGGCAAGCTGCTGATTACGGACCTCTCTTCGGGCAACGGAGTCTTCGTCAACGGCAACCGCGTGGACTCTGCCGAGCTTTTCCACGGCGATCTCATAGAACTCGGAGAGGTCCACCTGATCGTCCGCAATCCCTGATCCAACCCCAACCAACAACCAGCCATGAATGACGACGAGCCAACACGCCGCATTTACAGATCACCCGGTGGACATCTGCCCGGAGAGGATGAACCCACCCGCATACTCGGTCGCAGTCCGGGCAAAGGACAGCCAGACGACGAAACGGTGCTCTATGAGGACACCAATGACATCCCCACCATGGAGGTGACCGGCCGGAATTCCGATCTGCGCCCCGACACATCAAAGGGAGGCGATGAGGAAACCATCCTTTTCCGGCCCAGATCCAAAGGCAGGCCGGCCGGCGAGCCTGATAACAGCGCCCAACCCTCACCCGGACACGCCAAACGCCCCGTGGTGGGGTGGTTGGTGGTAGTCGGGGGACCCGGCGCGGGGAACTCACACATCCTCGGTCACGGTGTCAACCAGATCGGACGCGATGCCGCACAGCAGGTGTCGCTGGATTACGGCGATCAAGGGATTTCCAGGCAGGGTCATGCCGCCATCACATACGATCCCAAAGGCCGCAAGTTCTACATCCAGCAGGGAAGCGGATCGGCACTCGCGTATTTGAACGACCAACCGGTTCTGCAGCCTTCCCCGCTTGAAGCCGGGTCCAGAATCAACCTCGGGGATACCACTCTCTCATTCGTGCCGTTTTGTGGTCCGGAATTCGACTGGGCTGATGTTTTATGAAGCCTGAAGAGGATTTTGCCGGTCGCAAAAACGTGGGCAGGCGTCCCTATCAGGAAGACACCTACGCATTTTGCACACTCAAGGACCGTTCGGCCTTGCTGGCTGTGATTTCAGACGGCATGGGCGGTCACTCCGCCGGTGACCTCGCCAGCGAAGCCGCGGTCGGGGGCTTCGTGCATCATTGCCTGCGGCAGCCGCCGGAAGTGCCCCTCCCGGATTTGCTTGGCGGTGCGCTGGCGGCCGCAAACCGCGCGGTCGGCAAGGTGGCTGCCAGGCAGGAAACCCAGGCGGCCGGATGCACGCTCACCGCGGTGATCCTGCAATCCGACGGAACGGTTCTCTGGACCAGCGTGGGCGATTCCCCGCTCATGGTCTTTCAGAATGATCGTCTTTACCGGCTCAACAAGGATCATTCCATGAGGGCGGTGCTCGCCACCAAACTTCTACGCGGGGAAATCAGCCGGGAGGAGTTCGACGGTTACAAGGGCAAAAGCGCGCTGCTAAGCGCACTGACAGGCGAGGCGCTCGCGGAAGTCGATGCCCCGGCATGTGCCCGCACTCTGGAAAAAGGTGCGATCATTCTCGCGGCTACCGACGGCATACTCAATCTCGACCCACTGGAAATATCCGGTATCTGTCGCGAATGCGGCACGGGCAATGCATCACGCCTGGCCGACCAATTGATACACCATACCCTGGCCAAAGGCCATGCGAAGCAAGACAACGTCACCGTAGCCGTGATCAAACCCCCCCACCATCCAACGCCATGAGAGATCTGTTCCGAACTTTTGTGGCTGCGCTCATTTTGGGAAACACTCCCCTTCATGCCGACTTCAACGTGCAAGCGGCGGAGGAATCGACTTTCCGCATCCTCAATATTTTCAGGGCGAACGACGGAGATCTGCGACTCGCGACGGGGTCGGGTTTTCTGCTGAACAATCAAGGCTACCTCGCCACCAACGTCCATGTGATCGATGGGACTGAAAAACTATTCGTGGTCCAAGCCAGGGGGAATCAGATCAATTTCTGGGAAGCGAGCGTGCACTCGAAACATCCCGGCAAGGACCTTGCCATCCTCAGGATTCCGGGACTCAACGGCCGACCGGTCGTTTTCCCTGCCGAGGAACCCAAGAAGGCTACGGAAGTTTATGCCGTGGGTTTTCCCGGACAGGCTGACGACGATGCGGAAAAGCAGGCGTTTCTCGACGCAATGCTGAAGGAGTATGGCAAAAAGGAGGGCAATCACATACCCATGGATCCCGCCTACGACGATTTCGTGAACACTTCCATCAAGCAGGGGTTCATCGAATCGCTGCGCAGCAGGGACTGGGGCTTTCCGAAGCCCAGTACCAAGTGTCGGGTCATCTATCACAACACTCCAATCACCGGCGGCAACAGCGGTGGCCCGCTGTTCAACAAAGAAGGGCAGGTCGTTGGTATCAACACTCAGGGCCAAGGAGAAGGGCGTGCCGGCGGGGTGCTGCTTGGAAACGTGATCGCCCAGTCTTCGGTCTTCACCGAGCTTGTCCACATCCTGAAGTCCGAATCGATCCCGTATAATACGGCCGATGCAACTGTCTCCGTCCCGGCTCCCACGACACCCACGCCAGCTCCCACCCCCCCCTCGCCAACTCCCACGCCTTCCGCTCCCGTGGCTGGAGAGATCGCGCCTCAAGACCCGCCGCGTTCGCAATCCGTGCAAAAGCGCGACAAGCCATTGACCGAAAAACTCGCGGCCAACTTCTCGATGTTCAAAGGCAGCGGTTCAAACGCATGGCTCGCGCCGGCCTTGATCTTTCTTGGAATCGGGGTTGCCGCTTTTGCCATATTCATCGTGGCTCGCAGTCCCGGCTCCAGGCCGCAACAGGTGGCTGCACAGCCCGCCGTCACACCCGTGGCCCCGGGTATTCCACAAGCGGATCCACGCATTGTTGCTCCCGCCCGGCAGCACGGCAGACCAGTGTGCAGACTGGCCGGGACCAACGCGCGCGGCGCTCCAATACAAATCGAGATCGGCGAAAGGGAACTCAGCAATCCCGACGGCTGCACTCTCGGCAGGGGAGCCGATGCCGTATGTCGCATCGATGACGACAGCATCTCGAGGATTCATGTCAAAATCAAGTGGAGCCGCAAGGGCCTGTATGTGAGCGATGCCGGATCCTCCAACGGCAGTACCGTCAACGGCAAACCGCTCAAACCCAAACTCGGTGTGGTGCTTCATACCGGTGACCGAATCGGTCTTGGAAATGTCAATCTGTTGGTCAAGGAGATCAGTGCCTCCCCGCAGCCATGAGCACGGAACATGATCCCCACGCGCTGCCCCTGCCGTGCAGGATAGGCAGGTATCGCCTTGAATGCGTTCTGGGAAGAGGCGGCTTCGGTTTCACTTACCTTGCCATCGACTCCGAACTGGGCCGCAAGGTGGCTATCAAGGAGTTGTTTCCCAGTGAACTGGCCATCCGGAAATCCGACTTCAAGGTCACGCCTCGCAGCCCGCGTGAGCACGATTCCCTGCTCTGGGCCAAGGAACGATTTCTGGACGAGGCCAGGACCATTGCCAGATTCGAAGACGAGCACCTGGTCAAGGTGCATGAACATTTCGAGGCGAACAACACGGCCTACATCGTCATGGGATTTGTGGAAGGACTCAGTCTCAATGAGTTCATGACGGAACGTCCCCACTTGGATTTCAACACCCTGCAGTCCATCATCGCCCCGCTCCTGCGCGCGCTTGAATCCGTTCACGGCCAGGGTTTCCTGCATCGGGACATCAAACCGGACAACATACGCATTTCCAGAGGCATTAAGCCGGTTCTCATCGATTTCGGCGCTGCCCGAATGGCTGTCGGCCAGCAGTCGCACGAGGTGACCACCCTCCTGACACGAAGCTACGCGCCAATCGAACAGTATCAGGAAAACGGCAAGCTGGGTCCATGGTCCGACATCTACTCGCTCGGAGCGGTGATTCACAAGATGCTGCGTGGAAAAACTCCGCCGGAGGCCATCTCGCGTCTCCGTGACGATCCCTACCAACCGCTTGTCGCGGATCCGAGGCTGTCCCACCTGCCTTCCTTTTTTCTCTCCGCAGTGGACTGGATGTTGGCTCCATTGGAGCATGAGCGTCCCCAGACGGTGGGTACATTGCTACCACGCCTGTGGGGCGGTGACTCGTCAACCATACCGGGGCAGGCCACTTGGGCACCGGCTCCAGACTGGCATGGGTCGCACAGACCGGGACCTGTCGCGTCACTCGTCCCGCCGGCTGCCAGTCATAGTCCCGAGCAGGTGACAATTGCCCCGTTTCCTTCTTCCGGGCTGGTTGCACGCATGCAACCGGACGGCACAGGCAGCCGCAAGCCTATGGCGATTGCGCTCATGGGCCTGGCACTCATTCTGGTCGGCGCCGGATTCTGGGCGATAGACCATTTCAAGAAAGCGTCTACTGACAACACGGCACGGGCAGATGACCATGCCTCCCGGCAGGAGCCGCCCGACATCGCGCCACAAATGCCCTCCGGCGAGGCGGTCGCCGGCGCAGCCCACACGACTCCTCCGGAGAAATCTTCTTCTTCCCGGCCCGTCCCCCCGGTGCCGGAGTCCGTAGCTACGGATGCCGACTTCGACCGCGCCAGGGCCAACTACACGACCGGCGATCAGAAGATATTCACCATCAGAGTCACTCAAGCTGACCGGGACCTGGCTGTTAAACGCATACAGGCGCTGGAAGCGAGCGGGACCACGACCGATAACGACGACACGATCGGTATACTCAGGAAGATCCGCGAGGCCCGCGGCAACGAGATATACAACCTCGCCGAGGACGCGTGTTCGGTCATTCGTGGAATGGAAGGCACCCCGGAATCCATTCTTGACAGGGCCTATCAGAATCGGTTGGCTGAACTCCAATCTAACGCAGCATTGAAGAATATCAGCACAACCTTGCAACAGGATGCCCTTAAGCTTTTTCACGACCTGACCAAGTTGAACAAAAGCGGCGTCAAGATCACCCCCAATGACGTTTCCAGCAGAACAGAATCCCTAACCATACCCCAATAAAATGAAAATCAAGTCGATCCGGACCATCGCATTGGCCGTTATCTGTATCATGGCCGCCTCCTGCGCCAATAGCGGCAGCCTGTTGGTTTCCACGCCTGACGAAGTCAAGACCATGCGTCAGGCCCGTGCCGCCTATTCCGCAGGTGGTGCGTTGGTCGGCGGCGCCGCAGGTTATCTCATTGGCAAGAAAAGCGATAACCATCTCATGGGCGGCATCATGGGCGGCCTTGCCGGTGCGGCAATAGGCGACGCTCTCGGCCAGAAGGCCGGCGAAGACAAAATCCAAGCCAAGCGTACCGCCAAGGCGACCGAGGAGCAGTTGGTCAGCGATATTGCCGCAGCACAGAAATTCAACACCGCGGCACGTTCTTACAATTCGCGGTTGCGCAATGAAATCGCGGAACTCAGGAAAAGCAAAAGCGAGTCTGAGCAGAATCGGATGGTTGCGCAGGCCAACATGGCGATGAAGGAATATGATTCACAAATCGAGACACTTGACCAATACATTGCCAATCCCGCGAATTCGGGGGGCGCTTCCCGCATGCGATCCCAGCGGGGCAGTCTGCAAAACAGCAAGTCCGAGTTGGAACGGCAGATCGCCCAGGTCAAGGCGGTCAAGACGCTCGAAATGCAATAAATTCAGTTCATCAATCTCATGAAAAACCGGATTCCCGTCACGCTTGCCGCATGTATTCCGCTGGTGTCCTGTCAGACCACCGGCGATCCCAATCAGGGTGGTTATTTCGGATGGAGCCAGTCCAAGTTCGACCAGCGGGCGAACGTGCTGCGCAGCGAACTGAGTGTGCTTGAGCGAAGTTCCGGTGAACTCGGCCGGGATCAGAAACAGCTTCGTGCCGAACACCAGCGCCTGACCCGCGAAATCGGCAGGTTGGAGCGGAGCCGACAGTCGGCTTCCAGTCCGAATGAAAAGGAGCGGATCGATCAGGATCTGGCCCGGACCAAGTCGGAATTGCGGCGCCTCGAACAGCAGGCCGGGTTCCTGCAGGGCTTGTGACTCCCCGTCCATCATCTTGCATGAGACGGATTTGCCACACACCAAAGCCCTGAAGTGGCACAACGATCACACCCGATTATATGAACAAAGGACTTCTCGCCACTCTCTTCGACCTGAGTTTCAACCAGTTTGTCACCACGAAAATTCTCAAGATCATTTATGTTCTGGGAATCGTTGCCTCGGCTGTAGCCACGATTTTCATGCTGACATCCGCAGTATTGACCAATGAGGCGATTGTAATCGTGGTGGCCATGTTGCTCGCCCCGCTGATATTCCTGATTTCCGTGATCTTCGTTCGGTTATACGTCGAACTTATCATAGTTCTGTTCCGGATTGCGGAAAACACATCCGCTCTGGTGCGCGGACAGAGTGGCCACGGCCAGCGCTATTAGTTTTTCCCTTTAAGCCCAGCCGGCATCCAATGGATGTCTTTGGCTCAATTGTATGTGCGGGGAGTCAAGACTTCCCCGTGTGGTCGTTTTTGAGCGAATGCGCTCGACGGATCATCTTCATGGGATTGAATAGGCTGGAATGGAATCCGAAAAAGAATGCAAACGGCTTGCCGCTGCCGGACATTTGCCGATAGTCGGCATGCATGAGTTCGCAAAAACCCGATGATGCCGACTCCGAGGAATTCGTGAAGGAGTTGACCAACCACCAGACCTCCATGCTGGCCTACATCCGCTCGCTGGCACCCGGCAACAGCGGGGCGCGCGACCTGTTGCAGGAGGTGAACATCACCTTGTGGCAGCGCCGCGATTCCTTCGAACTCGGCACCAATTTCAAGGCCTGGGCCTTCCAGACGATCCGCTACCACATGCTCAACCACCGCCGCCGGCTGGCCTCGCACGGGTGGCTCATTTTCGATGACGACCTGATCGAGAAAATGTCGCCGTCTTTCGAGATCGAGCCCGATGAGCTGGAGGAGCGCCACCTCGCGCTGCGCAAATGCCTGCTGAAACTGCGCCCGCAGGACCGCGAGCTGCTCCACCACCGCTACGCCACTTCCGAATCGCTCCACGAATACGCCCGCAAAACCCGCCGCAGCACCGGCACGCTCAAGGCCGTGCTTTTCAACCTGCGCGCCGTCTTGCGCAAATGCATCGAACGCGAACTTCTCGCCGCCTCCCGCCGCTCGCCATGAAACGCGACGACCATCATCTCGTCCAGCAGGTGCTCGACGGCGACATCGACCGCGAGGGCTTCGACGATTTCCAGAAACGCCTGCGGGCGGAACCGGAACTCGCCGAGCTTTACACCGGATATGCCGTGCTCGACCACACGCTCAGCGAGGAATTCGAGAGTGGAACTTCCACGCTTGCCGCCGCCGGGAGCGCGCGGGGTGTGTTCGGTATTCCGCGATGGCTGATCGCCGCCGCCGCCGTGCTGGCGATGGCCGCCGCCGGCTGGTGGATGGCCGGCCGGGTCGCTAAACGTCTGCCCGGCGAGGCCGCGGTGATCAGTGTCTCGCTCGATGCGGTGTGGGAGATCGACGGCAAACCGAAGGCCCGCGGCGCCGCGACCGCCGTGGCAAAGGACAGCACGCTGCACCTTCGCCAAGGCAGGGCGGTCGTCTCGCTCAAGCCATCCGCCAACGCGGTGATCGAAGGCCCGGCCGAACTGCGTGTCTTGTCGCAAGAATCGTTGTTCATGTCGCACGGACGCGGGTTTTTCGATCTCGGCCAAATCGAAGGCAATCTCACGGTGACCACCCCGCGGCTTTCGGCCTCGGATGCCGGCACGCGCTTCGGGATCGAAGTGCCCGCCCAAGGACCGGACGAACTGCATGTGCTTTCCGGCATGCTCCGGGTGGTTTCACTGGAAACCGGCGAAACCACCGCAGTGGCCGGCGGCGGTGCCGTGCGCGTGCCGGGGCAGGGGGAAATCGAGCGGTTTCCCATCGACGGCCGCCACTTCGCCAGCGGGCTGGGACGTTTCCTGCCGGTGGTTTCCGGACCGTTCGATAAGACCGTCTGGCGGGTCGCTTACGGCCAGCCGTCGATCACGGGAAACCGCATCGACGGCACGAACTACTCGGCCTTCCTGCAACTGCCCGCTGCCACTCCGACGGAAGACGGGGGGATCGTGCTCGTCACATTGGAGACGGGCACGCCCGCCGAAGGTTCGTTCCACAGCGATGGCTGGGCCGGTATGAGTTTTTACCACGAGAAATCCGAAGTCATTTTCATCGGTGACCCTTTCGGAACGGAAGGCACCTGGGCGATGGATGTGAAACAGGAAAAACCATTGATCATCCTGCCTGACCCACCGGTCAGCGGTCCGCGCACCGTCACGCTCCGCTACGATTCGCACAGCGGAGCCGTCAGCCTGCACGACGGCACGCCGCCTCTGGCCGCGCCGTTCTGTGTCGGTGAAATCCCGCCCGGCACCCGCTTCGACGAAATCCGCCTCGGCGCCTCCGCCGGCGCGGCGCTCGCCGTGAACCGCCTGCTGATCCGGGTGTCGGAGGAATGAGGGGACTGAGTTGTCTTGTAGCGTCGGTCTATGACCGTCGAAGCGCATGATGTGCCTCAAGCGGCAGATCATTTTGACGAATTTTGCTGAATGCTATGGAAGCGGCGGCAAACCCAGTTCCTTGAGAAAGGCGTTGTGCTTCTCCGCGGCCTTTCCGGTCTCCTTCTCGATCTTGACCAATTCCTTGTGAACCGTCTTGAGATCGATTTCCTCCTCGGCCACCGCGGTGCTGATGTAGCGCGAGATGTTGAGGTTGAAGTCGTTCTTCTTAATCTCGCCCATCTCCACACGGCGGAAGTAGCGGGGCTCCTCCTTCCGGTGCTGGTAGGTGTCGATGATCTTCTGGATGTGCTCCTTGCTGAGTTGGTTCTGGCGCCTGCCTTTCACGAAGTGCTCGGCGGCGTTGATGAAGAGCACGTCGTCCGGCTTCTTGCACTTCTTGAGCACGAGGATGCAGACGGGGATTCCGGTGGAGTAGAAGAGATTGGCGGGCAGGCCGATGACGGTGTCGATGTGGCCGTCCTTGAGCAGCTTGGTGCGGATGCGTTCCTCGGCACCGCCACGGAAGAGCACGCCATGGGGCAGGATGATGGCCATCACGCCTTCGTCTTTGAGGAAGTGGAAGCCGTGGAGGAGGAAGGCGAAGTCGGCGGCGGACTTGGGGGCTAGGCCGTAGTTCATGACACGCCCGTCGTCGCCCATGGCGTCGGTCGGTTCCCATCGGTAACTGAAGGGCGGGTTGGCTGCGATGGCGTCGAAGCTGGGCTTCTTGGCGGGATTC
>DATISV010000347.1:0-11307 GCA_035468505.1 Luteolibacter sp.
GAACGATCCGGAGGGGCTGCACAGTCCGTGGGAAGGCAATGCGCGGCAGGTCGCGACGCTGGAGCGGATTCACGAAATGGAAAAACGCGTCCATGGCAGCGCGGATCCGGAGATCCTCGACGCATGGGCGCGTTTGCAGGCCTCGCACCATTTCCATGCGATGGCCGAATCCGCTGTGGAAAATCCGCATGACGGAGCGACGGAAGCGCATGCCCGCCTGATGGCGGCGCTCGATCTCATCGAGCGGCGGCTGCCGGAAGCCGGTGCCTGAGCCGCATCGAGAATCGTCGCACCGCCACCCGGCGGAACAGGATCAGCGTTTGCCTTTGTTGCCGACGGTGTTGGAGCGGGTCGCGCCTGTCAGTTGGCGGAAGCTCTGGCCGTCCAACAGCCCGGCATCGCCGAGTTCTTTGGCGAGATGCAGGACCGCCACGAAGTAGAGCGCCTCGTTGCGGTAGTCCTCGACGGTGCCGAGATCGTCGAAGCGGTCGGCCAATGTGACTCCCTGCTCGTCCACGCTGTTGGCGACGCCGGTGTCAATGCCGCCGATCACGATGTTCGGTTCGTTGTTCGAGTTGGGATTGGCGTCTTCGGAATCCGGGATGCCATCGCCGTCCGAATCCTGGCTCAGCACCCAGATGTGAGCCGCGCCGTAGCCGCCGGTGACCGCATCGCGCAGGCTCGGCTCGCCCGCGGCGAATCCGAGACCTGGCAGAACCGTGAGGAAATCGCCGAGGCCGGTGTAGGGCGCGCCGGCGGTTTTCTCGAAGAGCGTGGAACCGTCCGCTCCGGAGACGATGCGGACGCCGCCCACCAGGGTGCCGTTGAGCGTGCCGAAGGCGGATGAACCGAGCAGCCAGTCGGTCGTGCCGTCATTGTCGTAATCCAGCGCGCCACCCACCGTCAGCGGACGGAAAGGTGGCAGCGTGGGAATCGAAAGGTCACGAACCAGCGAGAAATCCGCGCCGGAGACGAGCCGGGCGGTGCCGGTGGAGAAGGAGCCGATCATCAACTCCGCCAAGCCGTCGCCGTCCACGTCGGTGGCGGGAGCGATCGACAGGCCGAGTTGCGCGTAAGTGCCGCTGCCGGCGACCTGTGCGGCCACCGAGCTGTCCGAGCTGCGGATCAACTGCACGCGACCGACCGGGTTGAATCCGCCGCTGCGATAGCCGGGCGCGCTCACCGCGAGGTCGCGCAGGCCGTCGCCGTCGATATCGTCCATGGCCACGACGCCGCGGCCGAACGAACTGGAGGAAACATCGGTGCCCACCGTGCGCAGGATCGAGCCGTCCTTGCCGGAAATCACCAGCACCTGCCCGCGATAGCCGTCGCCGAGCGGCGCACCCGCGTAGAGGTCATCGCAGCCGTCGCCGTTTTGATCGCCGGCATTGGCCAGCGAGCTGCCGAGCTGGGACTGCGGCGCGCCGGTCACGGTGACCAGCACGGAGCCGTCCGCCCCGGAGTGGATCCGGACCGCGCCGGAGCCGTAGGAGCCGCCTACCGATTCGCCGGGCGAGCCCACCGCGAGGTCGGGAATGCCGTCGCCATCGGCGTCCAGCGACGCCAGCGAGGATCCGAAGTTCTGCGATGGCGCGGGATTGCCGGTGTGGCGGCGCAGCAGGCTGCCATCCAGCCCGCTGAGCACGTAAACCGCTCCGGAGGCGAAGAACGAATCGACGCGCGCCGAGCGGTCCGAAACCGCGATGTCCGGCATGCCGTCGCCATTCACGTCTCCGGCCGCGGCGAACGCCGTGCCGAATTCGAAGTTGTCGCCGGCCGCCGCCAGCGAAAACGTGGGGTCCTGCGCCGCCAATGGCTGGAACAGGATGGGAAGCAGGGAGAGTCCCAGCCATTTCTTGGGTGTGGTGTGTGTGTGTTTCATGGGGTGAAGGGTGAGCTTTAATCATCACCATAAAAAATCAGGCTATGTCAATATTTTATCTATCAGTTAGTATGGTGTGATATTTAGGAAAACTTGATTAATTGATTTTCTGAATCAATTGCCCGAGTCGCGCGATTTTCCGCGGGCCGGGGATTGTCGGCGGCGTGCGGGCGGGTATGGTGGCGCGGCAGCGACGCCGTGGCCCAGATTTCAAAGGAAAACATCGAGCAGGTTCTCAGCGCGACGGACATCGTCGACCTGGTGAACTCGTATGTGCCGTTGAAGCGGGCTGGCACGCAGTTTCGGGCGAATTGTCCCTTTCACAACGAGAAGACGCCGTCGTTTTATGTGAACCCGGCGCGGCAGAGTTTCCATTGTTTCGGCTGCGGCAAGGGGGGCGATGCGATCTCTTTCGTGCGTGATTATGAGAACCTGCCGTTCGTCGAGGCGGTGCGGAAGCTGGCGCAGCGCGCGGGCGTGCAGGTGCGCGAGGAGGAGGCGGACCCCGAGGAGGAGCGCCGCCGCCGCGGCAAGGGCCGGCTGCTCGATTTGCATCGCGAGGCGACGGAGTTTTTTCACCGGCAGTTGCTCACCGCGCCCGAGGCGGAACACGCGCGGGCCTATATCAAGTCGCGCGGCTTCGGCCGGGAAATGGCGGTCAACTGGCAGGTCGGCTGGATGCCGGAAAACGCCCGGGTGTTCCTCGATTGGGCGCGCGAGCGGAAATTCAGCGGCCGCGAGCTGGTGGATGCGGGCATTTGTTATCTGCGCGAGGAGGGAAACCCGAAATCCGGCATCCGCGTGCGTTTCCGCGACCGCCTGATGTTTCCCATCCGCAACGAGATCGGCGACGTGATCGCCTTCAGCGGCCGACAGTTGCGCGAGGACCCGAACAGCGGGAAATATATCAACTCGCCCGAGACCATCCTGTTCCGCAAGTCGCGCGTGTTGTTCGCGCTCGACCGCGCGCGCAAACCGATCCTGCGGGAAAAGGCGGCGCTGTTGTGCGAGGGGCAGCTCGATGCGATCGCCTGCCACGAGGCCGGCATCGATCACGCGCTCGCGCCGCTTGGCACCGCCTTCACACGCGACCACGCCAAGCTGCTCAAGCGCTACACCAAGGACATCGTGATCTGTTATGACGCCGATGCCGCCGGCCTGGCGGCCACCACGCGGGCGTTCCGCGAGTTGTCGCCCGAGGGGCTGGCGGTGCGGGTGGCGCGGATGCCGGCCGGCGAGGATCCGGATTCCTACCTCGGCAAAAACGGAGCCGAGGGGTTCCGGAAACTGCTCGATGAGGCGCGCGCGTTCTTCGAGTTCACACTCGACGTGGCCCGAGACACCGGCGCGCTCGACAGCGCGGCGGGACGTGCCGACCTGCTCGCGGAGTGCGCCGAGTTGCTCGGCGCGATGGGCGATTTCGGCGACCGGGAAAACCAGATCAACGTCGTGGCAGGACGCTTGCAGACCTCCGTCACCGCGCTGCGTCAGGAAATTGCCCGGCTCAAGGCGAAGCCGCAATGGCGTCAGCGCGGCGAGCTGCCCGGCGACGACGGCGAGGCCGCGCCGGTCGAGCCGACGCGCATGCACCGGATCGTTGCCTTCATGTGCCATCTCGCGCTCTCGTCCACCGCCGCGCAACACCTGCTTGCCGAGCAGTTCGAAACCCTGCACGAGGCCGCGCCGTGGATCGAGGGCGTTTCGCTGCTGGAAGCCATCCTGACCGCCGCGCCGGACCCGGGTTCGAGTTCCGCGGTGAATGCGTTTCTCTCCGGGCTGCCGGAGGCCGACCGCCTCGCGCTGGCGCGGGTGGCCGTGATCGAGGGTGCGCCGGAAGACGGCATGCTCGCCGCCGAGCACTCGCTTTCGCTGCTATCCGGCACCGTCCTGCAACGCCGCGACGCCTCGGTGAAGGCTGCCCTCAAACAACCCGGACTCACTCCGGAGCGTCTCGCCGAACTGATGGCCGAGGCCAAGGAAATCAGCTCCCTGCTCCGTGGAATCGGCCAGCGTTTCGAATTCGACGACGAACTCCCGCCCTCGACCTTCAAGCCGAAGGTGCCGGAGTGGAAAAAGCGGTTCCAAAAAGACCGCCCGGCGTGAAACGGCAGCCGCTTTCCGCTTGATGATTCGCGCGAAATCCCGTGGCGTTCGCACATGAGGAACACGCTGACTCGATCACTCGGGGCATTATTTTCATCGATACTGGCCATCCAATTATCAACTGCCGGCGAGACGCGCGATCTGCTGAATGACGGACCGCTCGACGCCTTCCGCCCGGTGACCGGTTGGCGCGGCGTGGCGGAGGCCGTGGCGGTGGAGGGCGAGACAGCACTCACCTTGCAGGGCGAGGGGAACATCCTGGTGAATGCCGACAAACCGGGCGAAAAGGCGCCCTACCTGCTGACCAAGGATGAATTCGGCGACGTGCGGATCGATCTGGAATTCATGGTCCCGCGACGCTCGAACTCCGGGGTTTACGTCATGGGCCGCTACGAGGTGCAGATTCTCGACAGCTATGGCCGCGAGCGCCCCGGCTTCGGCGATCTCGGCGGGATCTATCAGCAATACGACCCGTCGCGGCCGAAGGACCATCAGGGTTTCGGCGGGATCGCTCCGCTGCACAACGCCGCCAGGGCACCGGGCGAATGGCAGACGATGACGATCGTGTTCCGCGCGCCGCGACTCGATGAAAACGGCGGCAAGGTGCGCGATGCGGTGTTCGAGAAGGTTTATGTCAACGGCGTGTTGGTGCAGGACAATGTATCAACTTCCGGCCACACCCGCTCCGCTCCCTTCGATGGCAACGCGGCGAACGGACCGATCGCCATCCAGGGCGATCACGGGCCGATCGCGATCCGCTCGTTCAAGGTCACGCCGCTTCCCGATCTCGAAACCGCCCGCCTGACCGAACTCGACGCCTACTGGGCCGAGGTTTCGCGCAGCGTGAGGGAAGGGGACTTCGCCGCCTATCAGGCCACCTGCCATCCGGACGGCGTGCTCGTCACCGGCACCAAGAAAACCAGCTATCCGCTCAGCCAGGCGCTGCTGCGCTGGAAGCGCGACTTCACCGACGCCAAGGCCGGCCTCACCCGGCCCGAAGTGGAGTTCCGCCTCTCCCACCGCTACGGCGACGCCACCACCGCCCACGAAACCGGAGTCTTCCGCTACATCTCGCGCGTCGGCGACGAGCCGGAGCAAACCGAATACATCCACTTCGAGGCCCTGCTGCTCAAACGCGACGGCGTGTGGAAAATGATGATGGAGTACCAGAAAGCCCGCGCCACCAAGGAGGACTGGGACGCGCTGAAACCCTGATTCCGCAGCGCGCCGGCCGCGATGATCGACCAGATCGGTGCCGGGCATGGTGCGACTGCTCGCCGCATGTTCCCGAAACCTTCGCTTTGCGAGGGTCGCGATCTCGCTTATCAACGTGGCCATGGCCACCACCGCACCGCCGAAAGACCGCCCGATCCGGCTCATTCTGATCGAGGATCACGCGGATTTCCGTGAGTCGGTGGGCATGGTGCTGGAGGAACGCGCGCACTATGAATGCGTCGGCAGTTTTTCCACCATGGAGGACGCGCTCGATGAAATCCGCGCCGGCTTGAAAGCGGATCTGGTGCTTTCCGATCTCGGCCTGCCCGGCATGAGCGGCATCGCCGGCATCCGCAAAGTCCGCGAACTCCTGCCCGAGGCGCGGGTGTTGGTGCTCACCGCCTTCACCGACAAGGCGAAGGTCTTTTCCGCACTCGAAGCCGGCGCGCATGGCTATTTGGTCAAGGCGGGCAGCGCGTCGCGATTGCTCGAAACCCTGGAGGAAGTCCTCGCCGGAGGCACGCCGCTCGATCCCAAGATCGCCGGAATGATCCTGCAAACCTTCCGCCAGCTCAGCCCGATTCCCGAGGCGGAATCGCTATCCGCCCGCGAGTGCGAGGTGCTCCAGCTCTCCGCCAAAGGACTCACCCGCAAGGAAATCGCCGAGGATCTCAAGCTCAGCGAGCATTCGGTGACCGAATACATCAAGCGCAGCTTCGACAAACTCCACGTCCGCAGCCTGCCCGCCGCCGTCAGCGAGGCGATCCGCCGCGGATTTCTGGATCTTTCCTGAGGCCGCCGGAACGAAGTCCGCGCTCGGCGGGTGTCCCAAGATTTGGGGACATGACAGAATCCCGGATTTCCCGCACTCTGCGCGTGTCGAGGGGAGAGGTCCCCGGTTTCAAACGGTTTCAACGACAGAAACAAAAACGGGTCGCGCGGGGGCGCGGCCCTTTTTGTTGGGTGGAAACGGTGGTTTCAAGATGTGGCTCGCATAATCCGCGGCCGTGACCATACTCCGCCGCGCCGGATGTTTTCCAAGTCGCTGCTGCTGTTCGTTGTATTGGCCACCACCCTGCGGGGCGGGGACGCGACCGGTCATTTCCGGCTGGGTGACGAGGCGCTTGCCGCGGGGTTGTGGGAAATCGCCGCCGGTCATTACGAGGCGGGATTGTCCGCGTCCTCACTCGACGAATCCGCGCGTGCTTCCGCCACCATCCGGCTGGCCGAGGCTCGGCTGCGCGACGGCCGCCCGGCAGAGGCGCTGGATCTGCTGGACAAGCCAGGCCCCGCCGCCCATCCCGAGGCTCCGTTTTGGATCGGGCAAGCGCTGGCTGCCATGGGCAGGACCGGGCAGGCGATCGATATGCTGACACCGCTGGCTGTCGATCCGCTCGCACCGTTTCATGCGGAGGCGGTTTTCACCATCGCGAATTTGGAATTGGCGCTAGGTGAGGGAGACCAGGCGCTGCGGACCCTGGATCTGCTCGATGAGTCGGATGACACCGTGCTGGCGTCGAAGGCGCGGCTGCGCGAGGTCGGGATGCTGCTGGATGCGGGTCGGGTTTCCGAGGCGCGCGAAGCCCTACCCGCCGCCACCGAGGTGGAGCCGTGGGATGCGCCCTTGCACACGTTTCTGGAGGCCATGGTCCTGCTGCGCGAAAACCGCCCGGCGGATGCGGTCGCGCTTTTCCGGAACCTGATCGAGCGGCCGCAGGGGCAGTCACTCGCGCGCTATCATCTGGCCGCCACGGGACTGGGCGAGGCCTTGTTTGCGGCCGGCCAGTCGAACGAGGCGGCGGCGTTCATCGTTTCTTTTCTACAGGATCACCCGGATACGCCGCGGCTCGAGGTGCTGTTCCACCTGCTCCGGCGTGCCGCGGCTCAAAATCCCGAAACGGGACGTTTCGCGCTCGAAGCGCTCGCCGCCTGGACATCCCCGGGCGATTTGCCCGTGCTGGGACCCATTCCGGTGAGCGGGAGCGGAGCTGTCGCCGCGTGGCCGTCCGCCGGGCAGCGCGGTGAAATCGCCGCCCATGCCATGCTCGCCCGCGCGCTCATCCTGCGGCACGCCGGCACGCCGGAGACTTTGGCCGAGTGCCGCAGGCTGCTCACCCGCCTGCGGTTCGAATTTCCCGCGCACCCTCTCGCCAGCCGCTCGCTTGTCGAACTGGCGCGCATCGAAATGGACGCCGGCAGCACCGCGGAGGCGCGCGCGCTTCTCGAAACCGTGCGGGAAATTTCCGGGGAGACTCCGCTGCACGGACGCGCCGCGTTTCTGGAGGGACGGATCGTTCGTGAGGCGGGCAACGAGGCTGCCGCCTGCCGATTGTTCAGGGAAGCCTCGCTTCACCTGCCGGACGATCTGGCAGCCGCGGCACGGTTCAACGCCCTGGTGCTGGCCCCGGCCGGGGAGGGCTCTGAGGAAGCGCCCGCCGACCCGGGAATCGCGGCCGATGTGCGGCTCGAACGCGCACTTTCGCTAGCCGATGCCGCGGCGAGGATCGCCGCCATCGAGGAATTTCTCATCGCGCAGCCCGAGCATGTCCGTGCGCCGGAGGCCCGGCTGGCCGCCGCCGAGGCCGCGCTCGCCATCGCACCGCCGGATCTCTCGCTCGCCCGCGCCCAGCTCGACACGCTCGCCGCCGAGCCGGAAAAATCCGCCGCGCTCGACCCCTCGCGCCTCGCGATGGTCCGCCTGCGCCTCGCCGATCTGGAAGGCGACACCGAGGCCGCTATCGCCATCGCGCGCGAGATCGGCACTCGTTTCCCCGACACTCCCGCCGCCGCGGATGCCGCGTTCGTGCTCGGCCGCAGCCTGTTCCGCACCGAGGCCTACAACGAGGCCCGGCTGGTGCTCGAACAGGTGGCCGCCACCACGCCCGATACCGCCCGCGCCGAGGCCGCCATGCTGCTGGCCGCCCGATCCGCCGCGCTGGTGCCCACCAGCCAGTCGCAGCAGGAGGCGCTCGCGCTGTTCCGCAAGGTGATCGATGGCAAGGGTCCGCTCGCGCCGGTCGCCATTCTGGAAAACGCGCGGCTCATGATCGACATGAACCGGCTGGCGGAAGCGGAGGAGTTTCTCCGCGGCTGGTTCGAGCCGATGGAGAAATCCGATCCCATGCGCCTGCCCGCGGGCCTTCTGTTAGGCGAGGCGATCTACGCGCGCGGTTCCGCCGATCCGGAATCGCTGCCCGCCGCGCTGGCGGTTTACGACTCGCTGCTGGAGGAGGCCGGGGCGCACAGCGCGCTTTTCAACCGCCTGCAATATCTCCGCGGCCGGACGCTGGAGCAGATCCCGGACGAGCGCGCGGCGTTTTCCGCCTATTACTCGGTGCTGGAAACCGACGAAGCTCCGGCCGAATGGCATTACTTCGAGTTATGCGGTTTCCGTGCGCTCGCGCTGTTGGAAAAAGCCGGCCGCTGGCCCGCCGCCATCGCCTGCGCCCGCCGCATCGCCTCCTTCAACGGCCCCCGCGCCGCCGAAGCCGCCGAGCGCGCCAGCCAGCTCCAGCTCAGCCACATGATCTGGGAGGAGTGAGGGAGTAAATGCTGAAAAACTGAAATGCTGAAATTGATATGCTCGAACTACTGATCACTGGAAAATCCGGCCGCATGGGGCAGGCATTGCTTCAAGCCGCCGCCGCCAATCCATCTGTCAACGTGACCGCCACCCACGACGCGGGCGAGGACCTCGACGCCGCGATGCAAAAAGCCGGCTGCGTCATCGACTTCACGGTCCATTCGTTCACCCCGCAGGTCATCGAATCCGCGCTCAAGCTCGGCAAGCCGCTGGTCATCGGCACCACCGGCCACAGCGACGAGGAACGCGCCATGATCCGGCAGGCCGCGGAAACACTGCCCGTCGTGTTCGCATCGAACTACTCGGTGGGCGTCAACACCCTGTTCTGGCTCACCCGCAAGGCCGCGCAGGTCCTCGGCCAGGACCGCTTTGACATCGAGGTCGTGGAAATGCACCACCGCCACAAGATCGACGCCCCCTCCGGCACCGCGCGCACCCTGCTCGATGTGCTCCACCAGGTCACCGGCACATCCTATCAGGACGACGTCGCACACGGCCGCGTCGGCAACATCGGCCCGCGCAAGCCGCGCGAGATCGGCATGCACACGCTGCGCGGCGGCGATGTGGTGGGCGACCACACCGTGATCTTCGCCGCCGACGGCGAGCGCGTGGAACTCACCCACAAGGCGTCCTCGCGCCTCACCTTCGCCAATGGCGCCATCCACGCCGCATTGTGGCTGCGCGACAAACCCGCCGGCCTCTACGACATGCGCGACGTTCTCGGCCTTGCCGATTGAGCGATCTCCGCCATCTTCTCCCCGCCACCACGCCATGCGCACCGCATTCACACTTCTCTTCATCGCCCTCCTGCCGGCCTGCAAACCGCGCGACAACGCCGCGCCCGCACCCGCCGAAACCGCTCCGCCCCCGGTGGAGGAAAACGCCGCAGCGGAACCGGAAACCGCCACCCCGTGGGACGTCCGCTCGTCGCTGGTCCGCGTGAACTCCACCCGCCAGTCGTGGAACGTCTGGCAGCCGTGGGAAAAGAACCCGCCGGACCGCAGGCGCGCGCTCGCCGCCCTGATCGCGCCCACCCGCGTTGTCACCACCGCCGAACTGGTGGCCGATTCCACCTACCTCGAATTCGAATCCGCCGATGGCAGCCGCTTCACGCCCGCCAGGGTGGTGGTGGCGGATTACGAGGCGAACCTGGCCGTGCTGGAACCGGCCTCCGAAGAGGACGGCAAGGCGTTTTTCGAGGGCATGTCCCCGCTGGAAATCGCCGCGCCGCCGAAGATCGGCGACACGCTCGATGTCCTCCAGCTCGAGGACAACGGCCTGCCGATCCTCACGCCCGGACTGCTGCAGAGCGTCACGCTTTCCTCCAACCTGCTGCCGCGCCACAGCTTCCTGACCTATCTGGTCAAGGCCTCGATGCGCAGCGCCTCCAGCAGCTACACGCTGCCCGTGCTCCACGGGAAAAAACTCGCCGGCGTGCTGCTTGCCTACAACTCGAAGGACCAGCTCTGCGACGTCGTTTCCACCGACATCCTCGCGCGTTTCATCCAGGAGGCCGCCGATGGCGAATACCGCGGCCTGCCCGGACTCGGCATCTCCACCACCCGCACCGAGGACCCGTCGTTCCGCCAGTGGCTGGGACTCACCGAGGACCAGGGCGGCCTCTACATCCGCTCCGTGCGCGAAGGCACCGCCGCCGCCAAGGCGGGCGTGCAAAAAGGCGACGTCCTGCTCGCCGTGGACGGCCAGCCCGTCAACCGCCGCGGCTACTATGAACATCCGAGCTACGGCAGCCTGTCGTGGGGTCACCTCATCCGCGGCGGGAAGTCCGCCGGCGATGTCGTCACCCTCTCGCTCCTGCGCGATGGCGAACCCGCCGAACTCCAAGTCACCCTGGAGCGCGACATGGAGGATGCCCGCCTCGTGCCCGACCAGATGTTCGACCGCTCGCCGAACTACCTCGTCAAGGGCGGCCTCGTATTCCAGGAACTCACCCGGCCGCTGTTGGAAAGCTTCGGCGACGAGTGGCGCTCGCGCGCGCCGCTCAACCTGCTCGATGCCTGGCAGAATCCGGAAAACTATCAGGACTCCCTGCGCCGCGTCGTGTTTCTCAGCGGCACCATCCCCACGCCGGCCACTGTCGGCTACGAGCCTCTCCGCAACCTGATCGTCAAAAAGGTGAACGGCGTGGAAATCCGCGACATGGCATCGCTCGTCAGGGCCTTCGAGGACCATACCGGGGAACTCCACTCCATCGAGTTCGCCGACGAGAACCTCACCATCCAGCTCGACGACACCACAAGCACCCTGGTCGATTCCGAACTCCTCAAGCGCGGCATCAACCGCCTCTCGCGCGTGGAGTGAGATCGCGGTTCCCCGCAATCAGCCGAAAATCCACCAGGCGGGATGGGATGGATGCCTGACGGAAAGTAAGCGTGGTCTGAAGCACCGTTCATAGGCGTTTGCTACGCGGCATTCATAGCCGTCATAGTATGCGATTTCTATGACATCTATGATCAGGCGGCCGGGCGGGCGGCCTCGGTGCAGCGGGCGGCGAGCCAGTTTG
>DATISV010000348.1:0-4149 GCA_035468505.1 Luteolibacter sp.
CTCCGGTGCCCGTTTCGTTCCACATCACCGAGGTCGGCCGGGTGCACAAGGAGTTCCTCGATTGCGGCGGCACGCGCCGCGAACGCACCACCTGCCAGCTTCAGGTCTGGGTGGGCGAGGATTACGACCACCGCATCGAGACGCGCAAGATGGCGGGCATTTTGGAAAAAGGCCGGGCGCTGCTGCCCGATGACACAGTGCCGGTGGAAATCGAATACGAGGACCGTGTGATCTCGCAATACACCATCGAGAACCACGAACTCACCGGCGATGCGGTGGTCCTGCGCCTCGCGCACAAACACACCGAGTGCCTCGCGCCGGAGCTGTGCGGACTGCCGGAGCTGCGCCTGCCGTCCCTCGGCGGAAAAACCACCTGCTGCGGCCCCGGAAAATCCTGTTAGCAAACACCATCTTCATGAATCTCTTTGAACGCCAACTCACGCTTTGGGTGGGACTCTGCATCGTCGCCGGTATCGCGCTTGGCAAGATCGCCCCCGACCTCGCCAGGACACTCGATGGTATGGCAATCCATGTGAACGGCGCGCCCGTCGTCTCCATCCCGATCGCCATCTGCCTGTTTTTCATGATGTATCCGATCATGGTGAAAATCGATTTTGGCGAGGTGGTGAAAGCCGGCCGCAACCCTAAGCCGGTGTTGCTCACGCTGATCGTCAACTGGTGCATCAAGCCCTTCACCATGCTCGGCATCGCCACGTTGTTTCTCGGCGTCTTTTTCAAGGATCTGTTGCCCGGAACCGAGATCGTGAAAGACGGCTCCGCGGTGGAACTCTACCGCTCGTATATCGCCGGGGCTATTCTGTTAGGGATCGCGCCCTGCACCGCGATGGTGCTGGTGTGGAGCCATCTGGCGAAGGGAAACCAAGGTCACACACTGGTGATGGTCGCGGTCAACTCGCTGACCATGCTTTTCCTCTATGGCTTGCTCGGAGGCTGGTTGCTGGGCGTGAACAAGATGCCTGTGCCGTGGGAAGCTCTCCTTCTTTCCATCGCCATCTACGTCGCCCTTCCGCTCGCGGCCGGATATTTTTCCCGCAGATGGATCATGAAAGCCAAGGGGCCGGATTGGTTTCAGGATAAGTTCCTGCACTTTCTTACGCCCGTCTCCATCACCGCCCTGCTCGCCACACTCGTGCTGCTTTTCAGTTTCAAGGGCGAGACCATTCTGGCCAACCCGCTGACCATTCTGTGGATCGCGATCCCGCTGACCATCCAGACCATCCTGATTTTCGCCATCACCTATGTCGCCGCGAAATGGATGAACTTCTCGTATGAAGACGCCGCTCCCTCCGCCATGATCGGCGCTTCGAACCATTTCGAGGTCGCCATCGCCACCGCCGTGATGCTCTTCGGCCTTAGCTCCGGTGCCGCGTTGGCCACTGTGGTCGGAGTCCTCATTGAGGTGCCGTTGATGCTCATGCTCGTCCGTTACTGCCAACGCACCAAAGGCTGGTTCCACGCGTAACTCAGAATCCGAATATCCAATCTCAAATTTCCACGTTCCAATCACCATGAGACCTCCCGCCATCCTCATCCTCTGCACCGGCAACAGTTGCCGCTCGCACCTCGCCGAAGGGATTTTGAAACACGCGCTCGGCGAAGGGTTCCGCGTCGAAAGCGCCGGCTCGAAACCCGCCGGATACGTCCATCCGCTGGCCGTCCGCGCTCTGGCCGAGATCGGCATCGATATTTCCCACCACCGCTCGAAGCATCTCGATGAATTTCTAACCGATGAAGTCGAGACCGTCATCACTGTCTGTGGCAACGCGGACCAGGTCTGCCCGGTGTTTCCCGGCCAGATGAACCGCCACCACTGGCCTTTCGACGATCCCGCGCACGCCACCGGCACCGAAGAGGAACAATTCGCGGTATTCCGCCGCGTGCGCGATGAAATCCGTCGCGTCTTCGAAGCTTATGCCGCCGGCCGGCGCGATGAGCGGGGCGTGTGAGGGTCACTCCGCCAGCATGTCGTGGAAAACCTCGATTTTCTCCGACTCGAAACGCCTCAGCGCGTCGCGGAATTCACGCGCGGCCTGGTCGCGCTTGATCGTTCGCAGCGCGGCGAAGACTTCCTCTCTCGCTTCTTCAAAGGTCCGCGGACGCGCGGCTTGGCGATCGGTGACCTCGACGATGTGAACCCCGATGCTTGTGACCACCAGCGACGGTTGATTCATCGGCATGGAAAAAACCGGCCCTGCGAAATCCTCCGGTAGTCGCGTGCGGCTCATCCAGCCGAGGTCGCCAGTGTGCGGCTTGCTGGAGGGATCCTCACTGAGGTCCGCCGCGAGCGAGGCGAAGTCCACTGAGCCGGCCTGCAATTCCGAGAGGGCTGTTTCCAGCATCGCAATCGCCACATCCCGCGGGCGCTCCAGAGTGGACAGAAAGACATGCCGCGCCCGCACGCGTTCCGGCATGGCGAGTTGGTCCGCATGCTCCGCGAACCACTCGCGCGCTTCCTCATCCGTCACTTCCGACAACGGGCCGATACGCATTTCGACATACTTTTCCTGTTGGATGCGCGCGGCGACCCGCTCCCGCAGCTCGCTTTCATTGGCGATGCCCTGCGATTTCATCGCGCGCTCCATTTCGCCCTTGTTCACGAAACGCGCTAGCATCCGTCGCAAGCGATCGTTCACTTCCTCATCGGTCACACGGAGTTGCGGCGCGTTTACCTTGGCTTTCACGCGCAGCAATTCGTGGTCGATCAGTTCATCCAGCGCCGCATAGCGCGCGAGCTTGAGGTTTCCCGCTGTTAGATCGGCGGGAGTTTTTCCCTCCAGCCACAACCGTTCGTGCAGCGCGCGCTCAAGCTGGCCGCGGGTGATCTGGCGGTTGAAAACCCTCGCCACCACCCCTCCGGCCTTGGCGGCGGCGATGGCTTCCGCACTGCGCGGATCGGCGCGGTCGAGCTTGCGGCGCAGAGGGCCGTGGAAAACGAACAGGTCGCATGCCAGCCATGCGACCACCCCGCCGTAGATGGCGAGGCGCAGCGACATGCGGCCGAGCGGTGTCATGCGCGGAGCAAACGACAGGCCCGCCCGCGGCGTCACGAAAAACCCGCGCTCAGAACGAGAAGACCTCGCCGTCCTTGAAGAAGCGCTTGATTTCCGCGGCGGCGGCTTCCGGCGAATCCGAGGCGTGGCAGACGTTGACCATCTTGTCCTCGCCGAAGTCGCCGCGGATCGTGCCCGGCGCGGCGGCCTTGGAATCGGTCGGGCCGAGCAGGTCGCGCACCTTCGCGATCACGTCCTCGCCTTCGAGCGCCAGCGCGATCACCGGCGTCTTGCTCATGAAGGCGACGATTTCCGGGAAGAACGGCTTGTCGGCGATGTGCGAGTAGTGTTCCCGCAGGATCGCGTCGTCGAGTTTCATCATCTTGATGGCGCGGACCGCGAAACCCGCGTCCTGAAAGCGCGCCAACACCTTGCCGGTGAGGTTTTTTTCGATCGCATCCGGTTTGAACAGAATCAGTGAGGTCTCAAGAGCCATGCGCGAGGCGGTAGGCGAGGAAATCGCAGCGCGCAAGCCTTTTGGCGGGCGATTCATCACGCAATTTGCCGTTTTCCCCACGGAGCGGATCGCCTAACATGCGTCGGTGAGCGAAACAACGGGAGACATGCTGGTGGCCGCGCCCGAGCGCTGGGACGAGGCGTGTTTCATGCTGCCGGCGGTGCGCGCGGTTATCGCGTCCGGCCTGAAAACCGCGGTGTTCTGCCATCCCTCACAATGCGGCCTGTGGAAAACCGTGCCCGGCGCGGAAGTCATTGCCATCCCCGGAAAAACGCGCGACGCCGTGGAAACCATCCGCGGCCGCTGGCAGGCCGCCCTGTTGTGGGAAACCGGCCGCGCAGCCGACAACGCCGCCAAAGCCGGCATCCCCCGCCGACTCGGTCCCGCTGCGGACAAAAAACTCCGCAAACGCCTCACCCATCCGATTTCGGCCGCGCCCGGGCCGCTCGAACACCGCGTGCGCTTCTATCTGACCGCCGTCGAGGAAATGGGCATCGCCACCGACCGGCCGGAGTTTTTCGCGCCGATACAAAGTCCGCCCGACTCCGGCGCCGTGCTGCTTTCACCCGAATCCGATTTCGGCCCGAACCACGAATGGCCGACCGACCGCTGGCAGGAACT
>DATISV010000349.1:0-2923 GCA_035468505.1 Luteolibacter sp.
AAGCGTGCCGCCCACCACACTGCCGCTGTTAAGTGTGTAGTTGTAGAGCGAGAATTGGTCTTCACCCAAAGCTCCCGAATTGAAGAGAATTTCTCCGACGAGCATGTAGGTCTGGCCTTGGGTTGGAGACATTGGGCTGCCGCCCGTGGTAACAGTCGATCCATTCCATCCGAAAGCCTGCCATGCATGATTTCCGGTTGAACCGAAGCCGAAGCCGACGAGGCTGTTGTTGGTCGTGTATGTGTTGTCGGAGTTGTTAATCCCTCCACCAGCCAAATTGGTGTTGGTGATGGCAAAGCCACCCCTTGAGGCACCGGCAACCTCGGTTGGATTCACCAAGATGCTGAAATACATGGCACTGGCTAAGTCCACGGTGGATTGAGCAGTGGCGCTCAACGAACGCGTAGCATTCGATTGGTCCAGCAGTGAATTGAATGCGACGCGGTTGCCGCTGGTCGCAGCATCGCCGAAGGCTAGGCTGCCTTGAACGATGAACCAATCGTCGTTGTCGGCGAGAGTGCTTTCATCCCAAGTCCCGGCCAAACCGGCCGCATCCGTGTTGCCGGGATTTCCATTGGACTGACCGTAAAGACTTTCCGAGGTCACGCCGGAGTTACCTACGTAGTCGCCTGCATTGGCATAGGCATCAGCGTACTGAAAGCCTTCGTAAGCTACTAGCGCGCCATGGGCGTTTCCGGCGGCAAGGGCGAGGCCCGCGAGGGCGGCGAACGGGAGGAGTTTTTTGCGAAGCATGATGGTCGGTATGGATTTTGAGATACGGGAGTGGCGGCGGGTCATCGGCCCGCTTCATTGGGGAACCAGATCCGGAGACGGAACGTTACGGCATTTTTTGTTTTTTTGTGGTTTTGTCGGGAGATTTCCCCGGTTTTCAGAGGAAACCGCGTCCATTCCGCCGGTGGCGGCGCGTCTTTCTCGACCACGGCGAAGAAGCGCTTCGGCCCGTCGCCGGGGACGGCGGTCAGGGTGTTGGTGGGCGGGGTGGCTCCCTGCGAGGTGCCATGTCGCGCACAAGCGGCTTGAAGCCGCCGTTGCGAATCATGGCGTTTTCAATACGCCACTCCAGCGGGCTTCAAAACGGCGGTGACGCGGATTTTTTCGAGGTCGAGATATCCGGTGGCGGCGTCCGGGTGGAGGGAGATTTCGAGGGCAAGCGGGTCGCCGGGAGCGAGGCCGTCGGGAAGATCGCTGGAATCCCATGAGAAGCCAGTGCTGGTGATTTCGTTCGGCGGGCCGGGCGGGGTGGCGGCGGCGAGTTCGGCCAAAACGAAATCGCCGGATACGAGGCGGATGCGGTAACCGGCGAAGGGGGCGGATTCGCGGGCAGCAGGGTCGCGCACGCCGATGCCGGCGCTGACGCTGTGGCGGGTGTCCGAGCGGATGGTTCCGAGGCTGCGACGAATGGCGGAACCCGGAACGGAGGCGTCGAGGCTGGCGAGCAGCGGGCCGCGTCGCCAGGATTTGTCGCGGAACGAATCATTGCGATACCACCTTCCATCGCCAGCGGGGTTGAGGAGGCGGGTCAGGGCGGTGGATTCCCAGCCGCCAAGGCGACTCATCCGGGTTTCTCCGTCTTCAAGTTCCGCCGGCGCACGGATGGTCAGGAGCGGGCCGTCGATGGTGAGGCGGGAATCGCCGATGGTGAAAACCATTTCCGACCAGTTGGTGATGTTGCGCAAGTGGATGCGCCCTTGGCCCGGGTGGATGGCTTGATCGAAGCGGATGACGAGCGGGCCGCCCGAAATGGCATCGGTCGCTGCGTCGGCGGGGAGCAGGCCGGAAATTTGAGGTGGGGCGGCTCTTCCGTCCGGCGGGTTTTCGCCGGTGTCCTCGTCGGAAAGAATCGAGGGGGGGGGCTGGAGCGCATCGTGCGCGCCGTGGCCGGGACTGCCGAGGCGGACGCGGTCGAAGGCGACGAAGGATCCGGAGGAACAGGTCATGGAAATCCCGAGCGCCAGGCCGGCGGCATGGGATTCATCGGCGGTAAAAACCAGACATTGATCGCGCAGCCAGCCTTCCGAGGATGGAGCGATGGTTTTTTCCGCCAGCACATTGGCGGGATCGCCGCCAAACAGCCGCAGGGTGGCTGCGGAATCCGAGAGGCCGACATCCATGGTGAGCACATAGGTGGTGCCGGGACGGATGATTTCACCGGTCACCTGGCTGAGATAGTGCCCCTCGAACACGCGGCCGAAGAACCGTCCCTCGGTGGATGCCAGACTGTCGCGGCGGCTGTCCACGCCCCAGCCCCAGCCATCCATGTTTTCCATGCGCCAGCCCGCGATGGCGGCACCTTTGTTGACAAGTGCGCCGTCCTCCTCGAAGCCGGGATTGCGGACCGGGATGTCTTGCGGCGCGGCGGAGGCGGTGCGGAATGTCCAGCCCTCGCCGCCGTTGATCCCTGGAAAGGCCCGTCCCGTTTCACCGACAATCGCGCCTTGATCGATCAGCACGGCGTATTCCGTGTCGGCAAGGAGTCCGGTGGAAAAATCCTCCACGAGGAGAACCTCGACGTTTTCGGGCAATTCGCGAAGGAACGAGGCGGGCGCGCTTTCGATTTCCCCATCCACACGTTGCCCGGCAAGCCGGACCGAGCGGCCGGCGGGGATGATATCACCGCGGTCTCCGTCTGGCGAGTCAACGCGCACGCGGCCGTCGAAAACGTGAAGATCGACAGCGGGATCTCCATTTCGCGCGACAACGCCGAAAACCGTGCCGAGATCGACGATCCGCTGCCGGGGCGTGACGACGGTGAAACCCTTGCCCGCGGCCGATGTCACCTCGAAGAACGCGTGCCCGTGATCGAGGCGCAGGGTACGTTCGTCGATCATCGACAGCCGGGCCGGAGACTCGATGACCGCACGCACGTCGCGCGGCAGTTGCAGCTCCGCCACGCCATGTTCAA
>DATISV010000350.1:0-8969 GCA_035468505.1 Luteolibacter sp.
GACGACGGTTCGCTGGCGGCGGCGCGGGAAATCGTCGGCCCGGGGAAATTCATAGGCCGTTCCACGCACTCGCTGGCGCAGGCCCGCGCGGCGTTGGAGGAGGGCTTTGACTACATCGGTTTCGGCCCGCTGTTTCCCACGCCCACCAAACTCGGTCGGCCGGGCATCGGGATGCAGGACATCATCGAAATGGAGCGCGAGGTCGGAGAAAAAATCCCCGCGTTCTGCATCGGCGGCATCAAGCGCACGAACCTGCCGGAGGTCATCGCCGCCGGCGCGCGGCGAGTGGTGATCGTCTCGGACTTGCTGACCGCGCCGGATGTTTCCGCGGCCACCCGCGAGGCGCGTGGAATCCTGCTTGGAGCCGCGGGCTGAAACTGCTTGGCTGCGCGCGTGATGAAAACCATTGCCCGCGTTTCCGCCTTGATCGCCCTGATGTGCGCGCCGTTGCTCGCAGCCGACGCCCTCACCGTCCGCCCGCTGTTCAACGGCTAGGAGCTTACCGTATGGAATGTTGAAGGCTATGTGGTCTAGTATGGCAGCATCGTCTGCACCCCCAAAGGCCGGGCGCTGATGACCGAGCAAACCTTCGCCAACTACGTGCTCGATTTCGAATTCAAGCTGCAACCCGGCGCCAACAACGGCCTCGGCATCCACTATCCCGGCCATGGCGACGGCGCCTACACCGGCATGGAAATCCAGATCCTCGAGGACTCGCATCCGAAATACAAGGACCTCAAGGACTACCAGTTCCACGGCTCGCTCTACACCCTGGCCGCCGCCAAGCGCGGCGCGCTGAAGCCGCCGGGCGAGTGGAATCAGCAGCGCGTCACGGTGATGGGGCCGCTCGTCAAGGTGGAGGTGAACGACCAACTCATCCTGCGCGCCAACCTCGACGACCTCGCCGCCAAGCATCCGAAACACGAAGGCGTGAAACGCCGCGCCGGCCACATCGCCTTCCTCGGTCACGGCGACCGCGTCGCATTCCGCAAAATCCACATCGGCGAGCTGCCACCGGTGGCCAACGAGGACGGCGTCAAGGCCGCCGGTTACACCCGCATCTTCGACGGCAAATCGCTCGCGGGCTGGAAACACACGCCCGACACCAGCAACTGGTTCGCCACCCAGGGCATTCTCAAACACGACGGCCAAAAGGGCGCGATCAACGACCTGTGGACCGAAAAATCCTACCGCGATTTCACCCTCGTATGCGATTGGCGCTGGAGCGGCCGCGGCCCGATGAAACAACAACCGGTCGTTCAGCCCGACGGCTCGGAAAATGGCCGGGCCGAGGTCGAGGAACTCGACAGCGGCATTTATCTACGCGGCAACACCAAGAGCCAGGTCAACCTGTGGAACTGGACGGTCGGTTCCGGCGAGGTTTACGGCTACCGCAAGGATGGCAACATGACTCCCGAAGTCCGCGCCGCCGTCACCCCCAAGGCACATGCCGACCGCCCGATCGGCGAATGGAACCGCATGATGATCACCCTCAAGGGCGAGCGGCTCACCGTTTCACTCAATGGCCGCGTGGTCATCGACAACGCCGAACTCCCGGGCATCCCCGCCGAGGGCCCCATCGGCCTGCAACATCACGGCAGTTCGATCGATTTCGCCAATATCTGGATCAAAGAGCTGGAGTGACGCGCCGGACGACCCAAGCCGCCACCAGCAGCGCGGCCCCGGCCAGCACGACGGCTGCGCCCAGGTTGCAATCCGCCCAGGTGGCCAGATAAAGCCCGGCCACGGCGGCAACCGCGCTGTGCACCGCCACCAGCGAGAGCACCCGCGGCAGCCGCCGGGAAAGCGCCAGCGCGCTGGCCGCAGGCAGCACCAGCAGCGCCACGGACATCACCGCACCCACCGTCTGGAACGCCGCCACCACCACCGCGGCGGTGACGCCTAACAGCAACGACTGCACCAGGCCCGGCGACATGCCGGCCAGCGAGGCCTGCGTGGAATCGAATGAAGACGCCAGCAGCCGGTGATACATCAGCGCGGTGAAAACGAGCGCCAGCAGTGCCGCGCCGCCGGTGGTCAGCACGATGTTCGGCACCCGCAGCCCGCCGATTTCCGTGCCTGCGCCGTGGATCGCGGTTTCCAGGTTTCCGAACAACACGCAGTCCGGATCGAGATCGACCCGCGTGGCGACGAGCCGCAGCAGCACCACGCCCAGCGCGAACATCGCGGTGAACACCACGCCGGTGGCCGCGTCCTCGCGCACGCCGCCGCGACGACAAAGCGCCTCGATCAGCATCACCGCCAGCCAGCCGGAAAACGCCGCTCCGGCAAGCAACAGCGGCGAGTCGAGCGAGCCGGAAAACAAAAACCCGATCACAATGCCCGGCAGCACGCTGTGGCCGATCGCATCGCCCGTGAGCGACATCCGCCGCAGCACCAGAAAGGTCCCCGGAACGCCGCAGGCGAGCGCAGTGAACGCGGCGGTGACCACCAGCCAGACACCGGTCATCGACCGCCACGGATCGAGCCAGAAATCGACGCTCATCGCGCCACCTCCGTTTCATCCGGCGGGATCGGGCTGCCGTGCGGGTCTTCGGTCGGCTGGCCGAGTTGTTCGGCGAGCAGACGTCGGCGCGGTTCGTCGATCCAGTGTTCGAGTCGCTCGGCGGTGTCGTGAACGTGGTCGGTTTTGTAAGCCGCGCGTTCTGTCAGGTAGCGTTCCCACAGCCGGTGCGCGCGGACGAGTTCGGTCGCGCGTTGGTGTCCGCTGCCGGTCAGCCGCACACGCCCGCCCTCGCGGTCCAGAAGGCCGAGCGAGGTGAAACGCCGCAGCGCAAGGCGGCTCGCCCCGAACACGCCGGTGAGTTCCTCCGGCGTCCGTTCGGCGGGCGTGCCGGCATTTTCCTCGATCTGCCAGAGGTGCTTGAGAATGTCCTCGCCGCGAATGCGGGTCCGCTCGCGCTGGCGGCGCAGGAATTGTGGCAACCAGCCATGCCTCGGCCCGAGCACCGCGCTGAACGCGAAAATCGCCGTCACCGCCAGCGCCATCAGCGGACCGGTCGGCAGTCCGTCGCGCAGCGTGGAAACCCACACGCCCGCCACCCCGCCGACGGCACCGAACACGCAGGCGAGCGCCGCCATCACCGACAGGGACCGCGTGAAATAGCGCGCTGCCGCCGCCGGCGTCACCAGCATCGCCGTCACCAGCACCACGCCCACCGCCTGCATCGCGATCACGATGGTTGCTGTTAGAAGAACGTAGAACACGGTTTCCACCGCACGCACCGGCAGGCCGATGATGCGGCTGAACATCGGATCGAACGAAATCATCCGCAGCAGATGGAATCCGGCCGGCACCGCCACCAGCGTGAGCAAGCCGGCGGCGACCAGCAGTTTCAGGTCGTTGCGGTCGATGGCCGCCACCTGGCCGTAGAGAAACGCCTGCACGCCCGATGGCTGGAGCCGCGAGATCATCGCGATGCCGAAGGCGAAAAACACGGAGAGCACCAAGGCCAGCGCCGCATCCGGCTTGAGCCGCGTGTGGCGCAGGATCGCCGCGAACGCCGCGCTTCCCGCCACGCCCGCCGCCACCGCGCAGGCCAGCACCACCAGCGGATTGCGCGTTTCGCTCCATGCCAGCCCGGCCACCACGCCGGGCAGCACGGCATGCGAGATCATGTCTCCGGTGAGCGCCATGCGCCGCACCACCACGATGGTGCCGAGCAAGCCGCACGACACACCCAACAGCAACGCCGCCACCACGGCCGATGCCAGCGACGGCGCGAGCCAATCGCTCATTGCGCCTCGCCTCCTTCCCCGCGGGCGGCGCGGGCGGCGATCTCGCCGAGCAGCGTGAGCCTGCCGCCATAGGTTTGCTCGAGGATTTCCTCGCGGAAAACCCGCGCCGTGGGACCGTGCGCCACCACCCGGCCGTTGAGCAGCAGCAGGCGGTCGAAGTAGCGTGCCGCGGTCCGCAGGTCGTGGTGGACGACGAGCAAGGTTTTCCCCGCATCGCGCATTTCACCTAACAGCGCGACGATCGCCCGCTCGGTGGCCGCGTCCACGCCGGCGAACGGCTCGTCCATCAGATAGACGTCCGCGTCCTGCGCCAGCGCCCTGGCGAGGAAGGTCCGCTGTTGCTGTCCGCCGCTCAGCTCGCCGATCTGGCGGTGCGCCAGCTCGCGGATGCCGGTTTGCTCCAGTGCCTCAAGCGCGCGCTTACGGCCCGTTTTTCCCGGCCGACCGAACCAGCCCCGGAGGTTCGCATAAGTGCCCATCAACGCCACATCGGCCACGGTCACCGGAAAATCCCAGTCCACGGCCTCGCGTTGCGGCACGTAACCCACCCGCCCGGTCACCTCGCGCAGCGGCTTGCCGAGGATTTTCACCCAGCCGTTGTCCGCCGGCAGCACGCCCATGATCGCCTTGAGCAGGGTGGATTTTCCCGCGCCGTTCGGCCCCATGATGCCGGTGAGCGAGCCGCGCGGCACCTCGATGTCCACGCCGTGCAGCACCGGTTTCCCCAGATAGGAAACCGAAAGATCGTGGGTTTCGAGCGCGGGTGCGTCCATGGCTGTGACTCAAAAGCGGAACGTGACGCCCTGCGCAACCGAGAAGTCTTCGGCGGCGTCATTCAGTCCGAAACCTGCGGCGATATCCCATTGGACGTTGTTGCCGGCCGCCAGGGTGAAGCCGGCGAACACGGATGCCTCGTAATCGGTTTCCCCGGCCACGCCGGCGTATTCGAGGAATACTCCCAGGCGTTCGCCCAAATCCATTCCGATCACCGCGGTGTGCGCCAGAGCCCACTCCAAATCCCCGCTGGCATCGTGCCACGATCTGGCCAGTTCGATCTGGAATCCGGCACCAAGCGTATCGGTGAGTTCCACCGCCACCGGAAAAATCACCCCGCCCTGCCATTCGCCGGCGCTCACGGCGGTTTGCGATGGCACTGTTAGATAAGGCATCAGAGCCCCGGCGGTGGTGCCCGCATCGTTGCCCCACAGGTTCCATTTCAAGCGCACATCGATGTCGCCGAAACCCTCGACATTTCCCGCCCCCTCGGTGTGTTCGTGAATCCACGGACGGATCACCAGTTGCAAGTCATGGCATTCGGAAAGACCATACTTCAGATTCGTCTCGCCGAGCGCCCAGGCCTCGGTGGTGATTCCGCTTTCCCGGTCGCGGCCGTAGGCCCACAGGCTCGACTCGATCTGCATCCGGCCCGGCTCCACGGTGTAGGGACTCTCGGTCGCGTCCGGCCGGTCGGCGGACAGTTCGCGCGTGAAATCCGCCGCCTGCATCGGTGCCGCAAGCAGCATGCAACCAACCGGCAAGCGCAATATCATATCTTTGTTACATTGTATTACTTTCATTTCAATCCTTCGACGATGGCATTCACGTTGTGTTTTAGCATGCCGGTGTAGGTGCCGCGGTCATAGGACTCGCCGTCCACGGTGGCCACGTCACCGGGTTCGCCCAGCGCGTCGGAATACAATGACTCGGGCGAAAGTTTCACGCCCGCCTCGCGGGCCACGGCGGCGATGCCCTTGGCATTGAGTGTGGTCTCGGTGAACACTGTCGGCACGCCCTGCGCTCGGAGGAATTCCACCAGTCCCGACCGATCACGCAAACCCGCTTCCGCCGCAGTCGAAACGCCCTGCAAGCCGCGCACTTCGAAGTCGTAGGCGCGGCCGAAGTAAAAGAACGCGTCGTGACTCGTCACCAGCACCCGCCGCTCGTCAGGCACCTGCGCGAGTTTTTCCCGAGCCCAGCGATCCAGTTCCGCCAACTCCGCACGGTAGGCATCGCCGCGATCCGCAATCGCTTCCGAATCGTTCGGCGCGATTTTCCGCAGTGCCCCGACCACCGGCTCGACCGCCAGCGACCACAACTGCGGATCGCCCCAGAAATGCGGGTCCTTGGTGCCCTCGAAATCCTCCTGCGGGGCCAGCAAGCGCTCATCCGGCACTCCCGCGCTCACCGCCACCACGTGACGCCCGCGCTTCGCCATCGCCTCCAGCGTCGATTGAAACCGCCCCTCCAGATGCAACCCGCTGTATAGCACCAGGTCCGCCTGCTCCAATAGCCGCGTGTCGCTCAACCGCGGGACGTAGTTGTGCGGATCCACCCCCGGCCCCATCAGGCCCACCACCCGCACCGCATCGCCTCCAAGCTGCTCCGCCAGATCGCGCACCATCGTCGTCGTCGCCACCACCAGCGGCCGGCCGTCGTCCGCCGCCCGATCCGAACCACAACCCATCACGCCAAAGAGCGCACCCAACAAAAACAGCTTCCGCAACATCGTGTTCACGCCCGATTTGTTTCGGCTGAAAATATCGGGGTCAACAAGAAAAATTAGCCTTGGCTAAATTTTTGCCGAAAAAATGTCTCACTTGAGACATTTTTCCGCAAAGCCTGCGGTCCAAGCGTCAGGCCCGCGCCAGACGAAGAACGTGTGGACTTGCAATCACTCGCGGACGACGGGCCGGATACGCAACGTTCCGGTGGCGCGGAACGAGTCAAACGGACTATTCGGCCGCGTCTTTGACGGCATCGCCGGCATTCTCTACTGCTTCCCCGACTTCCTCGGCGGCGTCTTCCATGTTGTCGGCAGCCTTTTCGGCCGGGGTTTTCTTTTGACAGGCACCGAGCGCGAGGAACGGCAGCGCCATCAGGAGGAGCAGAAGTTTGTTTTTCATGGGAATCATCTATTGGAGTGGTGGTTTCGATGCGGATGTCAGCGTTTGCCGACAAGGTTCATGACCAGGGAAATGGCAAACAGGATGATGAAGATATAAAAGATGATCTTGGCGATCTCCGCGGCACCGGCGGCGATGCCACCGAAGCCGAGAACGGCCGCGATCAGCGCGATGACGAGGATTGTGACTATAACCTATCCCAAAACCTCAATGATTTGGCAAGAATTCTGCTAGATAAGTTCTGATGCTGCAACTTACAGAACAACAATTGGATATGCTTTGCGAACTTCTTCCCGACCATCCCGCCCGACCCAAGGGTGGCAGGCCTAGGACTGACAAACGCAAGGCGATCGGAGGCATCTTTTGGATTTTGGACAACGGAGCGAAGTGGAAAGATCTGCCCGCCGAGTTCGGAACAAAGAGTTCGGTCCATCGAGCATTCCAACGCTGGGTGAAGATGGGAGCTTTTGAAGCGCTACTTGCCGACATTGGATCGATGGTTGAGGAACGGGACGGCTTCAAACTCTACGAATGCTATGTGGATGGAACCTTCTCAAAGGCAAAGGGTGGCGGCGATGGCATTGGATGCACGAAGGCTGGAAAAGGCGTGAAAATCATGATCATGGTGGATGCCAAGGGGCTTCCGATTGCCGTCAACACAGGCAGTGCCAGCCCTCACGAAAGCAGTCTGGTCGAGCCGCTTTTCGACTTCATGGTTACAGTCGATTTCCCCGAAAGGCTCATCGGTGACAAGGCTTATGACTCTGACAAACTCGACCAAGCGATGGCAGATCAAGGCGTGGACATGATTTCGCCGCATCGATCGAACCGCAAACCTGAGAACAAAACCCAGGACGGCCGCAAACTCCGCAGATACAAGCGTCGTTGGACTGTGGAGCGAACCATAGGCTGGCTTCAGAACTACCGCCGCCTGTGTATTCGCTGGGAGAAATCCACCGAGATGTTTCAAGGCTTCATCAACCTCACCTGTGCCATTCTCCTCATGAAAGAGGTTTTGGGATAGGTTCTACCCAGCGCAGCATAGGATCAAAGGGGTTTTTGAATTGGACTGCCACAATCGGACGGCTGACGGCAGGCCGCAAGGATAAATTGGAAAAAATTCCGTGCGGCGGCATTCCATTGACCGAACCCAACGACTGTTAGATATATCATTCTCCGGAATCCACGGATTCCTCACGCCCGATTACATGTGTCTAAAGCTCGAACCAGCCGGTGGGTTCGTGCTGACAGGCGCAGTGGAGGTCCACATCGGGGTGGCCGAGTTCGTGGAGGCAGGCGCGGAGGCGGGCGAGCGCGAGGTCGGGCTTGTTGCAGTCGGAACTGAGGTGGCCGAGCACGACGCGGGCCATCTGCGGGTGGGCGATTTCGCGGATGAGTTCGACGACCTGGTCGTTGGAGAGGTGGCCGTGGCGCGAACTGATGCGTTGTTTGATCGACCACGGGCGCTTGGTGTCATTTTCAAGCAGTTCGCAGTCGTAGTTCGCCTCGACGAACAAGCCGTGCATGCCGCGCAGCCGCTCGGTCATGCTGCGGGTGATGTGTCCGACATCGGAGACGACTCCGAGTTGGCGCGATTGGTGCGAAATGACATATCCCACCGGGTCCACGGCGTCGTGATGAACGGTGAAGCTTTCGATCACCGCCGCGCCGATTTGGAACGACTGCGCGGTTTCGAAGGTTTTCCAATCGCCGCAGGCATGGCCTTGCAGCGCGAGTTCCTGCCGGGTCTCGGCGGTGGCATAGACGGGCACGGGGCATTTCCTGCGGAACACTTCCAGCCCGCGGACGTGGTCGCCGTGTTCGTGGGTGAGCAGGATGCCGTCGAGCATCGACGGCTCGATGCCGAGCATGGCGAGGCGGAGCTGGATCTGCTTGGCGCTGAGGCCGGCATCGATGAGCAGGCGCACGTCGCCGCATTCGACGACCGCCGAGTTTCCACCACTGCCACTGCCAAGCACCGCGAAACGGATCACGGCGGGAGCATGCGGAGCGCGGCGGATGGCGACAAGCGTTTCGGCGCGGCTATTCAGAAACTCTTGCGCAGGTGGGATGGCAGGATGCCGAGCTGCTCGCGGTATTTGGCGATGGTGCGCCGCGCCACCGTGACTCCCTGCGAGGCAAGCGCTTTCATGAGCGCCTCGTCGGACATCGGTTTGGCCGGATTTTCCGAGGCCACAAGCTGCTGGATCGCCTCTCGCACGCCGGCGTTGGAAACGTCCGCGCCGTCTTGCGTCTGGTAACCGGTGGCGAAAAACGCGCGCATCTCCGTGAGCCCCTGCGGGCTGA
>DATISV010000351.1:0-2244 GCA_035468505.1 Luteolibacter sp.
CATTTCCTCCACCGCGACGACCACGAGGCGCACGATGTGATGATCTGCATCGGCACCGGCAAGCTGCTCATCGACGAGAACCGCATGCGCTACACGCCGGAAGTGCATTTCAAGACCCCGCAGGAGATGCGCGCCATCTTCGCCGATGTGCCGGGCGCATGCGATGCCACGCTCGAACTCGCCGAGCGCTGCAACGTCGAAATCAAACTCGATGCCGCATCGTCCGAGAAATACCCACAGTTCGAAGCACCAGACGGCTCGCCGCGCGAGGAATACCTCATGCGCGTCTGCCAGGAGGGACTGGTGAAACGCTACGGCGCGGAAAAAGCCGCCGATCCCGAAATCCAGGAACGCCTGAAATACGAGGTCGATGTCATCAACGGCATGGGCTTCGCGTCCTACTTCCTCATCACCGCCGATTTCATCCAATGGGCGCGCGACCACGACATCCCGGTCGGCCCCGGCCGCGGCTCGGCGGCGGGTTCGCTCGTCGCCTACGCCATGGGCATCACCAACATCTGCCCGCTCCAGTTCGGACTGCTCTTCGAGCGTTTCCTCAATCCCGAGCGCGTCAGCCCGCCCGACGTTGATATCGACTTCTGCCAGTCGCGCCGTCCCGAGGTGATCGATTACGTCCGCAAAAAATACGGCGAGCGCAGCGTTTCACATATCATCACCTACGGCACGCTCGGCGCGAAAAGCGTGATCCGCGATGTCGCCCGAGTGATGGGCGTTTCCTATGGCGACGCCGACCGCATCGCCAAGATGATCGAGGCGAAACCCGGCGTCACCCTCAAGGGCGAGTGGGATTCCAAGGCCGATCTGCGCGAAATGATCGAATCCTCCGCCACTTACCGCGAGTTATGGGATTACGCGCTCAAGCTCGAAGGCATCAACCGCAACGTCGGCATCCACGCCGCCGGCGTCGTCATCGGCGACCGCGAACTCGACGAACACGTCCCGCTCACCCGCGGCAACGAGGGCGAGGTCGTCACCCAGTACGATATGGGCGCGATCACCGAGGTGGGCCTGCTGAAAATGGACTTCCTCGGCCTGAAAAACCTCACCGTCATCCAGGAAGCCGTCGGCCCCATCCGCACGCGCCAGCCTGATTTCGAAATCGAAAAAGTTCCGCTCGACGACCACAAGACCTTCGAAATCCTCAACCGCGGCGAGACGATGGGCGTGTTCCAGCTCGAATCCGGCGGCATGGTCGAAACCTGCCGTAAATACCAGATCGAGAAGATCGATGACATCATCGACCTGCTCGCACTCTACCGCCCGGGCGCCATGCAGTTCATCGACCAGATGATCGAGGTGAAAAAGGGCCGCAAGAAGGCCACCTACGAGCACCCGCTGCTGCAAACCGTCTGCGGCAACACCTACGGCGTGATGATCTATCAGGAACAGGTGCAGAACGCCGCCAAACTGCTCGCCGGCTACACGCTCGGCGGCGCGGACCTGTTGCGCCGCGCGATGGGCAAGAAGGACCCGGCGAAAATGGCCCAGGAACGCGGCAACTTCATCAAGGGCTGCGCCGAAACCAACAACATCGGCGAGAAACTCGCCGGCCAGATTTTCGACACGATCGAGATGTTCGCCGGCTACGGATTCAACAAATCGCACTCCGCCAGCTACGGCCACATCTCGTATTGGACCGCATGGCTGAAGGCGAACCACCCGGTCGAATTCATGGCCGCGCTGCTCTCCAACGAAATCCACAACACCGACAAGATCGGCGTCTTCGTTTCAGAGTGCCACCGCATGGGCATCGAAATCCTCCCGCCCGACCTGAACGCGTCGCAACTCCGCTTTGCTCCGGAAATCCTGTCCACCGGCGTGAAGGCGATCCGCTACGGACTCGCCGCCATCAAGAACTGCGGCGAAGGCGCGATGGCCGCCGCCATCGCGGAACGCGCTGCCAACGGTCCCTTCGCCTCGCTCGACGATTTCTCCTCGCGCCTCGATTCCAAGGTCGTCAACAAACGGATTCTCGAAAACCTCGTCAAAGCCGGCGCGCTCGATTGGACCGGCGAAACGCGCGCCGGCATGTTCGAGCGCCTCGAACAGGTCGTCGCCTCCGCTTCCTCCGCCCAGCGCGACAAGGCCTCCGGCCAGGTCTCGCTGTTCGATGCCATGGATTTCGCCGCTCCCGCGCCGAAGCCCGCTGCCGGTGGTGCAACCATCCCCGAATGGGACAAGGACGAACGCCTCGCCCATGAGAAAGAATTGTTAGGCTTCTAC
>DATISV010000352.1:0-1962 GCA_035468505.1 Luteolibacter sp.
CCGTGCTGTGCATAAGGCGGCTTTGCTCACCCACCGCCACACACCGATCCGGTCCCCACGCGGCCGAGTTCAGGCGTCCTCCCGGTTGGGTGGGATATCCCAAAACCCATTCATCAAGACGGGGGGCTTCCGTGGCGCCGCTCATCGCTCCAAACACGAGGAGGAAAACGAAGACAGCTGGGAAAAACAAAGATGGGCGTTTCATGGATCGCATGGAATGCCTACACGAATAGGACCACGGGCACAATCCAGGTTAATGAAAATCATTAGCATGATTCTGACTCTACGCCGCCAGGCGATTGAACTCCGGGCGCATTTTCCGATTGACCCATGTGGAAGGTGCCTGAGCTTCGGGCAGTCCTGGCAATCGTGATTCTTGATGATGGATGGCGAGTCGCAGATCATCCGCATGATGCCTAACAGAATCATGAGCAGGTCCTGCTGCTTCTTGGTGAGCGGGCGCTTCTGGGCGATCTGGAGGAGTTCGGAAACGGATTGTTTGTATTCGTTGTACTCGCCGCGCATGGCGGGCGTGAGGCTAACGAAATGGTTGCGGTCGCTGCGGTCGGTCAGCTCGGTTTCCACCTCGCGCTTGCGGCGGCGAAGGAGCACCGGTTTCACGCGTTGCACCTTGCCGAGATGGTGGAGCAGCGCGCAGGCGGCGACGGCCTGGATGGTTTTGCCGAGGCCCATTTCATCGACGAGCAGGGCACGTTCGCCGAAGGCAAGGTGCAGCATGCCTTCGCGCTGGTAGGGATAGAGCGGGTGGAGCGTGACGTGCTCCGGGTGGCGGCCGGAGACGACGCCGGTTTCGTATTCGCGGCGCAGTTGACGACGCTCGAGGATGCGGCGGCGGTTTTCGAGGAAGGGTTCGACGTCCTGGGAGACGCGGAGTTTTTTCGAGCGCAGAAGGCGTGGCAGAATTTCCTCGGGGTCGTGCTCATCGTGGAGAAATCCGGTGAAATCGAAGAGCTTGCGAAGCGCGGGGCTGAGCTGCTTGAGGTTGCGCTCGATGACAAGCCTGTTGCCGACGGGGACGAGGTCGATGCGTGGCGAAGCGGATTTTTCCGCGGCGCGGAAGTCGCCCTTGCGGCGGCGCTTCAGCCAGATCAGCGTGGCTTCGACGTGCTTGCAGGTGCCGAGCCCTGCGGTGCGGAAGTCAGGTCAAGTGCAGGAAAACGCGCGGGCGGCGAGGTCGCGGATCTCGACCTGATAGGTCAGGCCGCTGGGGGATTTCACCGCGAAAGAGGAAAAGACAGGATGGCTGCCGTCGAGCGGGCGGATCGAGTGCTTCTCGTCACGGGCGCGCTGGATGCGACGGAGGATTTCGTCCTGATCGGTGGTGCGCCAGTCGGTGGCGGGTGGCAGGGGGATTTGGGACGATTTCCTCTTCGCGGTCTTTTTCGCGGATATTCTGGCGGGCATGACGGGACGAGGATTGTGGACCGTTTCCGCCGCTGCAACGTGAAAGGATCGGCATGGCGGATGCAATTTGCCTGCGGCCAACCCGTTAGCGCTCCGCGTTGTCAATGTGTCGCTATCGCTCCTATCGGTTTGCCGCCACGGTCACGCCACGGCCGCCTCGATCTGCTTGTCCACGTCCTCGCGGAGGTTCTCGATGATGTACTCCTGGCGGTCGGGGGTGTTCTTGCCCATGTAGAAGGCGAGCAGTTCCTTCACGCCCTTGCCTTCCTCGTATTCCACGGGATCGAGCCGCATGTCGGGGCCGATCATGAAGCCGAACTCGTCGGGAGAAATCTCGCCGAGGCCCTTGAAACGGGTGATCTCGGCGTTCTTGCCAAGTTTGTCGATCGCCTTGCGGCGCTCGTCGTCATCGTAGCAATAGATCGTTTCCTTCCTGTTGCGGACTCGGAACAGCGGGGTTTGGAGAATATATAAATGTCCGTCGCGGATCAATTCGGGGAAGAACTGCAAAAAGAATGTCAGCAGCAGCAGACGGAT
>DATISV010000353.1:0-1986 GCA_035468505.1 Luteolibacter sp.
TGAGCTTGCGCAGCGTCATCGGATTCGGCGGCCCGGCGGTGAACGATCGCCAGACCAGCAGCGCGCCCGCGAGGATGAGCAAGGCCGACGAGAGCCAGCCGAACCAAAAAACCGGCGCGCCCTCTTCCGGTTTGTAATTCAGAAACGCCAGTTCGCGGCTGGCATTGAAAAACCACCGCGCGGTCGGAAACGCGATGCCGCGCAGCTCGCCGGTCACGGCAAGCGTGCCAAGCAACAGCCAAAGGATGCCGATGACGCGCCGGATCATTCGAATTTGATGCGTGGATCCACCATCGCCACGATGACATCGGAAAGGACATGGCCGATCAGCATGAGAAACGCGGCGATGGTGAGCGTTCCCATGATCACCGGCTCGTCGCGGGCGATGACGGATTGATATTGCAGCAGGCCGAAGCCCTGGATGTCGAAAACCGTCTCGATGAGCATCGAGCCGCCGATGAAGACGGTGACCAGATTGCCGAGTGTCGTTGCCACCGGAATCATCGAGTTGCGCAGGGCGTGTCCGAACACCGCGCGGCGGAAACCGGCGCCCTTCGCCACAGCGGTGCGCACGTAGTCGGCGGACAGATTGTCCAGCAGGTTGTTTTTCACCATCATCGTCAGATAGGCGAACGATCCGATGACATAACAGATCAGAGGCAGCACGGTGTGGTGCGCGAGGTCTTTGATTTTACCGGGCGTGTCGAGCAGATCGAAATCCGGGCTGGTGAAGCCGAACAAGGGAAACCAACCCATCCGCGCGCCGAGATGCACGAGCAGGATGGCGCCGAGCGCGAAACCGGGAATCGAGTAGCCGAAGAAAATCAGAACCGAGCTGGCGGAGTCGATGAAGGTGCGGTGCTTGAGTGCCTTCAGAATGCCCAGCGGAATGCAAACTCCGTAGCTGATGATCGCGGTGAGGATGCCGAAGTAGAGCGCGATGGGCATGCGCTCGAGGATCATGTCGATCACCGGATCGTTGTATGCGGTGGAGCGCCCGAGATCGCCCTGGAGCAGTCCGGTGAAACGTGTCTGATAGACAACCGCGCGCTCGCGGTAGGCGGGTGGCGTGGCCTTGTCACCCATGCGGCGGATGAAACGCGCCTGGCGGTCTTTTTCCGTCTCCAACCTCACGCGCCAACCTTCATCGGATACGGGCTTGCCAGTGGCGCTGAAAACCGCCGACTCGAGTCCGCCGTCCTTGCGTTTGACGTGCACGATCCGCCCGTCCCCGCGAAGCACGACGACGGCGGTGGTTTCCGGATCGACGGAGCCGCCGATCGTTTCATCGCCGAGGCCGCCCCATTCCGCCTTCGATTGGCGGACTTCGCGCGGCATGAGCCCGAGCCACTGGGCGTATGCGTGGAGCACGAACTGGTCGGTGCCGTATTGTTCCTCCAACTCGTCCCTCTGCTCCTCGCTTTTGCCGCCCTGGCCGTCGCGACTGGCCCCGCCGCCGCTTTCGGTGCCGCCTGACGCGCGCATCAGGGCTTGGTGCATCGGTCCGCCGGGCACGAAGCGCGTGATCGAGAACACCAGCAGCGTGATCCCCACCATGGTGGGCGGAATCAGCAGCAGGCGGCGCAGGAAATAGCTTTTCACGACGTAAAGCGGCGTTTCTAGCCCGCGACACGGGCCATGCAAGCCTTACCGTCCCGCGAGGACGCGGCTTTCCCGGATGCCGATTTTTTCCCACAACCGCCGATTTACATCCGCCGGCTGGCGGGCAGGATGGCGGCATGCCTCGCAGCTGGTGCAATGGCGATTGGATCGAAGACGATGATTTCCGCATCGCGGCCGGCGATCGCGGCCTGCTCCATGGCCTCGGCCTGTTCGAAACCCTGCTCGCCATCGACGGCCGCCCGGTTTTCGCCGATCGCCACCTGGTCCGTCTGAAACACGGCTGCCAACGCCTCGGCTGGCCGTTGGAAACCGCGGGGCTACCCATGGCGATGGCGGAATTGTTGGAAAAAAACGGCCTGCATT
>DATISV010000354.1:0-2811 GCA_035468505.1 Luteolibacter sp.
ACGGCCGGATCGACGGTGACTCCACGAGGGGTGTCGCCATTTTCCGCGTAGCGGTAATCAGAGGAAACGGACCGGTTTTCCAGTCCGTCGATCGCCACCGGGGCGAGCCCGATGCCGATGATGGCGGCGAGGATACCGCCCGCGGCCCAGGCCAGCGGCGCGCGTTGGCGGCGGGCGGCGATTTCGAACAGATGGATCACTTGGTCGAGCACCAGCGTGAGGCCCATGGCGAAGAAGCAACCGAAGTAAACCTGCGTCCAATCGCGCAGTTGGAGGCCGCTGAAGATGTAGTTGCCGAGGCTCGGCGCGCCCACTGGCGTGGAGAGGGTGGTGATGCCGACGACCCAGACGGTGGCGGTGCGGATGCCGGCGAGGATCACCGGCAGGGCGAGCGGCAGTTCCACCCGCCACAGCGATTGTCCCGGCGTCATGCCCACGCCGCGCGCCGCCTCACGCATGGCGGGATCGACTTCCTCAAGGGCGGTGAGGGTGTTCCTTAGAATGGGTAGCATGCTGTAAATCAGCAGCGCGATGAAAGCGGGCTTGTAACCGATGGTGCCGCCTAACAGGGCGACCATGATGGCAAGCAGGGCGATGCTGGGAACGGTCTGTGCGAGGCTGGCCACGGTCATGAGCGGCCCGCGCACGGCGGCATTCCGCGCGCTGAGGATGCCGAGCGGCACGCTGACGAGCACGCCGAGGACAATGGCCGGGACCGCCAGCAGGAGGTGGCCGCCGAGGTAGTCCGGCAGCACGAGGAAGAGTTCTCTGAGTTTTTCCTCCATGGAATTCAGGGCGTTCCGGCGATCAGGGATTCGAGGTGCGCGGCATGCCGTTTCGGGGTGTCCATCAATTGCACCACGTAGTCGTCGGCGGGATCGGCGAGCAGTTCGTGCGGCGTGCCGGTTTGGACGATCCGCCCCTGCCGCATGACCACGATGCGGTCGGCGAGAAGCAGCGCCTCGTTCATGTCGTGGGTGACCAGCACGGTGGTCAGCCCGAGTTGTTCGTGGATCTGCCGAAATTCCTCCTGCAACCGGTCGCGGGTGATGGGGTCGAGCGCGCCGAAGGCCTCGTCGAGCAGGATCACCGCGGGCTCGGCGGCCAGACTGCGGGCGAACCCGACGCGCTGCTGCTGCCCGCCGGACAATTCGGCCGGGCGGCGGTCGCGGAATTCCTCCGGCGGAAGGTGGACGAGATCGAGCAGTTCATCGACACGCCGGGCGATGCGCCCACCGTCCCAGCCGACGAGCCGCGGGGTGATGGCAACATTTTCCGCCACCGTCATGTGGGGAAACAGGCCGACGCCCTGGAACATGTAGCCGATACGGCGGCGGAGGGCCACGGGGTCGGTGCCGGCGATGTCGCGGCCGTCCACCCGGATTTCGCCGGCGTCGGGATCGATCAGCCGGTTGATCATCTTGAGGGTGGTTGTCTTGCCGCAGCCCGAGCCGCCGAGCAGGGCGACGAACTCGCCGCGGCGCACCGCCAGGTTGAAGCCGCGCACCGCCCAGCTACGGCCTCCATCGTAGCTCTTGCCGATGTCGCGCAATTCGATGGCGGGGGTGTCGTCGGCGTGGGTCATGGCGTCATGGGAGGCGATCTTGGCGAAAAACCGAGTCCGCGGATCGCATCGCTTGCGCTCCGGGCTTCGTCCGCCGATTGGAAAAACTTGGCGGGATTTTGTCCTGCCGCACCCGCACTTCAACCATCAAAAGTCCCACGGCGCGTTGAAGGTGGGGCGGCACCGCCGGGGCCGCCGCGAGAATGAGATGGGCATGATTGGCGCTTGAAAAACCGGAGACGCGTAGGGGCAAGATCGCGGCATGCACGTTCCATTCGCCGGCGCTCCCGGCGGTAGCGCCCTACCCGTCATTTCAACAACGGCGCGATCACCAGCGCCACGATCGACATCACGTTGATCAGGATGTTCATCGAGGGACCGGAGGTGTCCTTGAGCGGATCGCCCACGGTATCGCCGACCACGCAGGCGCGGTGGGCGTCCGAGTTCTTGCCGCCGTGGTGGCCGTGCTCGATGTGTTTCTTCGCGTTGTCCCACGCGCCGCCGGAATTCGCCATGAAAAGCGCCATCAGCACGCAGCCGAGCAACGCACCCACCAGCGTGCCGCCGAGCGTGGTCGCTCCGAAGCCGAAGCCGACCGCCACCGGCGAACCGATCGCGATGGCCGCCGGCAGGATCATCTTGCGGATGGCGGCGTCGGTGGCGATCCGCACGCAGCGGCCCGAGTCCGGTTTCCCCGTGCCCTCCAACAACCCCGGAATTTCACGGAACTGGCGGCGGATTTCCTCGATCATTTCCTGCGCCGCACTGCCCACCGCGGTCATCGTCAGCGCGCTGACCAGAAACGGGATGAAGCCACCGATGAACACGCCGGTCAGCACCCGCGGATCGGAGAGCAGCAATTGGAAATCCGGATTGTGCTTTTTCACCACATTCACATAGGCGGCGATGATCGCCAGCGCCGCCAGCGAGGCCGCGCCGATCGCGAAACCCTTGCCGATCGCCGCCGTGGTGTTGCCCACCTCGTCGAGTTTGTCGGTGATGGCCCGGGTTTCCTTGCCCATGGCGGACATTTCCGCGATGCCGCCGGCGTTGTCGGCGATCGGGCCGTAGGCATCGATGCTCATCGTGATGCCGATGGTCGCCAGCATGCCCACCGCCGCGATGCCCACCCCGTAGAGTCCCGCCAGATGGCACGCGCCGAAAATCACCCGCGCCACCGTCGCCAGCGGGATCACCACCGAGACCATGCCCACCGCCAGACCGCGGATCATCACCGTGGCCACCCC
>DATISV010000355.1:0-1924 GCA_035468505.1 Luteolibacter sp.
TAAGGACCGTTGATCCCGCCATTGGGTCCCGGCAGCGAGTAGTGGTGGCCCATGGTGCCGAAGATGCTCTGCGCATTGGCGATCTGGATCGCCCGCGCGTGGATCGAGGGCAGCACCGCGCTGTCGTTGGTCTGCAGGTAATACTCGGCCTGCGTGATCAACTGCGGACCGATGCTCCACGGCTTGCCGATCGCGCGGGTCAGATCCCCGGAAGTCATGTCGTCGATCTCCGATTGGGTAAGGTTCAACTGATAAGCCTCGGCCTGCGCCCGCGCCTGGCGCGCCGCGTTGTCCGGGTGGAGTGGGTCGTTGGCCGCCAGCAACACCGTGGTGCCGAAACCGCCATAACCGGTGCCGGTCACGTGGTTCATGATATGATCGATCCCCTTCTCGAGGATCGCCGCCGACTTGGGACAGTTGTAGGGTGCGGTCGCGGTGTAGCTTCCTCCCAGATACTCCAGGGTGATCGATACCGTGCCGGTCACTCCCGAGCGCCAGCGCAGCAGCTTGAGCACCGCCGGGTTGCGGCCCTCCGCAGCGTCGATCGCGAGTGCCAGCGACTTGCGGGCATCCGAGGTGAAGTTGACCGGCGCGGCTCCCGTGCCATCCGCCCCCAGGATCACGTCGCCGACCGCGAGCACCCCGTCGGCAGGCGAACCGGCATCCACCTTGGTCACCAGGATCTGGCGGGCAGCCGCGGTTTCCTGCAACCTGCCGCCTCCGTCGTTGTAAATCCAACCCTCCATCCCGGTCGGACCGAGGTTGATGTATGCCGCATTATTGGGCACGCCGCCGGCCGTCAGATCGGGAGCTTGTGCATGAACCGGAATGGCAAATCCCAGAACCAGCAAGGCGAGCCATGTCCTCCGGTGGAAATTCCTGCCTAGACTTCGTGCGGTCAGCCCTTTGTGCGAGCGGGAAACGGGATTCATGGGGTTTTGGAGGATGGAGATACGATTCGATTGTCGGCGGTTAAGTCAAACGGCAATCCCATGAATCACTCATGAACTTGCGATGCGATGAATCAGTCGGACTGCTTGGTTTCCATGATTGGAATACCGTGAACGGAGAGCTTCTCCTGTACTATAAGAAGACGGCTTCCCACAAGGGGAAGCCGTCCGGGGAGTTGTATGCAGGCCGGTCATTCGGCCACCTCGACATTGAGGCGGGCGAACAGTTTGCCACCCACGGCGAGCGTGCGACGGATCTTCACCGCAACCAGATCGATACCGGTACCCGCGCCGTTTTCGGTCGGGGTGATGACGATATCCGGTCCGGTCACCGCCGTCGTCCAACCGCCGAGATCGCTGCCATATTCCACCGCGATGGTGGTGTTGGAATCGGCGTTGGCTTCATCCGCCCTGCGATAGGTGAAGATGAAGAAATCCGGGTCGGTCGTGTTGTCGATGGTCGGCGCGATGGAGGCGTCGTCGCCGCCATCGGTCGGATCGCCGCCGAGCACCCATTCGAGTCCGGTGGCAAGGCCGCCGCCGTCGAAGTCGAGATCCGCGCTGGCATCGGTAAGCGTGCCGGACCACGGACCGCCGGCCCAGGTGTCGTAGGGGTTGCCGCTGACGATTGCATCGGATGTGATCACAAGATTATCGATGTAGGCGCTGCGGGTTCCGCCGCCGCCGCCATTCTTGCCCTCGAAGCGGAACTTGCTGTTGGCGGAGAACCCAGAGGTCACCGTATAGCTATAGCGCCCGTCGGGATAGGAAGCGGTCTGGGAAATCTTCTGAAGCAGCTGCCAACTCGATCCATTCCAGAACTCAACCTCAAGGAATCGCGTGGAGCCTCCATCTTCATCCTTGTAGTCGAAAGCGATTGTCGCGGTGGTCGCGGCAGTCAAATCGAACGCAGGGGTGACCGCGATTTGGTATGGCGATCCAGTCTGGATTCTCAGCGAGAAGTTTCCGCCAGT
>DATISV010000356.1:0-3495 GCA_035468505.1 Luteolibacter sp.
GGCGGCACGTGCGGCGCTGGCGTAGAGGTCGAGTTGCCCCCTGAGCAGCGGGACCTCGCGCACGTTCACATCGGAATCGAGCGGTTGCACGGAAGTGCCGACACCGGTGGAAATCAGGCCGTTGGCATCGATCCGGATGAATATGGGATCCAGTTCAGGCTGCAGCGAGTCATCGGGATTGTTGGCGGGCAGTGACATGCCGAGATCCGACTCGCGGGGGGTGATGGTGGAGGTGACCAGGAAGTAGATGAGCAGCAGGAAGCAGACGTCGATGAGCGACGAGATGTCGAGGCCGGGTTCGTCCTCCTCGGGTGCTTCGTATTTGCGGTGGCGTGCCATGGCGGGAAGGTGGGTTGGGTTTCAGCGTTTCGGCTCGCGGGTAAAGACGGCGAAAACTACCTGGTCCACGCCCGCGCGGGCGGCGGCGCGGATCACGGTGCGGCTGTGGCGGAAGACGGTGTCCTTGTCGCCGCGTAAATGGAGCTTGGAAGTGACACCCAGCGCTTGATTGCGATCTTTCATGTTCTTGACCAGGTCTTCGATGGCGTCCTCGTCTTCGAGAAGCACGCTGAAATCCTCGGCGGTGAAAGTGCCGTCTTCGTGAACGTTTACCACGATCCGTCCGCTGCCGTCCGTCTGGCGCTTCGAGTTCTTGGCGACCGGCGGTTCGACATCGGGGTCGGTTTTGACGATGATGGCGGTGGCGTTGACGATGAAGAAAATGAGCAGCAGGAAGACCATGTCGATCATGGGCGACATGTCCATTTTGCACTCCGCCTCGGGTTCGGCGGTGCTTCTGCGCAGTCTCGATGCCATGGGTCAGGATTGGGTTTGCGGCCGGCTGGCAAGGGAGTGGATCACTCGGCGATGCCTTCGGGGATTTTGGCGTAGAGGGTGTCGGCGTTGACGGTGGCCACCGCGGCGTTGAGCAGTTCCTCGGCGGTGTGGACACAGTCCGCTACCAGACCATTGAAGCGGTTTTTGAGAATGTAAAACACGATGATGCAGGGAATCGCGTTGATCAGTCCCCACAGCGTGGTGAGCAGCGCGACGGAAATGTCACCCGCGAGCTGACTGGGGTCCGCGCCGCCGCTGACCTTGAGGGTGCCGAAGGCGCTGACCATGCCGATGACGGTGCCGAGCAGTCCGAGCATCGGCGAGGCCTGGGCGATGACCGAGATGTAGTTGATCCAGGTCATGGCCTTGCGGTTTTCGTTGATGGTGAAATCCGCCATCGCGTCTTCCACCTGGTCGCGTCCGAGGTCTTCGGGGCGGGTGGCGTCGATGTTCGGGAAGGAGTAGGCGACCATCCGGCCGAGATAGGAGGGGTGGCTGGCGGCAAGTTCGATGGCGGAGCGGACGCGGCAGTTGGTCATGTGGTCCATGAGCGCGGCCTTGAGGTCGTCCGGGCAGTATTTCGTCTTGGTGAGCGCCATGAAATTATAAACGGTCAGGGCGATGAAGGCGACCACCGCGGCACCGATGAAGAACATCGTTTTGCCACCGCTGAGCACCCACCTTTGGAGGAGAGTTTCGGAGGCCGGGGCTACGTCCTGGGCAAGAAGTGCGGGACTGGTGAGAACGAGGGTGGCGAGTCCGGCGAGGAGAAAGACGGCATTCCGGCGAGACTGGTGGGGAATCATGTGGCGTTGGGTTGGTTGCGATTGTGACGCTGCGGACTCTGGAATATCCGCAGGGCGCGGCAAGGAGATTTTCCAGATTTTCCAGATTCCGGCAGCGGCGTGGAGCGGTTATGGATTCCCGCATGAATGGAGATGCCTCACTTGCTGCGTCAGGGGAGCGGTACGATCTGCGGTTGCGCGACGGGACACCCGTGCTTGTGCGTCCCTTGGACGGGAATGATCGCGCGATGGTCGCCGAGGCCTACCGGCGCGTTTCGCCGGAAGCGCGTTACCAACGGCTGTGGACGCGCACCGGCGGCATGCTCGGCAAGGAGATGTTGGACAGCCTGATCGACCAGGATCGATCACGCCACATGACGTGGGTCTTGCTGGATCCGACCCGCGATTTTCCCGCGGTGGGCGGAGCGAGCTGGTGGATCGACGCGCGCGATCCGGAGGAGGCGGAAATTTCCCTGATGGTGATGGATGACGATCAGCGCCGGGGGATCGGCACCCTGTTGTTGGCGGTGGTTTGGCTGAGCGCCTACCGCGCCGGAGTGCGGCGTCTGGTGGGATATTGTCTCACTGAAAACCGGCGGGCGGCGGACTGGATGCGCGACTGCGGCGGCACCGGCGATTGGGATGGCTACAAGCTGGCGTTCCGCTGGGACACGGAAAACCTCGACGCCCTGCCCGCCACTCCCGCCGGGGCCGACCTCGCCGCGTGGCTGGCGGAACTCGGGCCGCGGGTTTTGTGACAAGCCTGATTCTTGCGGGTCGATGGCCTCCCCATCAGACCGCACAAAAGGCTTTCAGTGCGCGGCCCATGGCGTGGATGTTTTCGGCAGGCATGCCGGGGCTCACACCGCCGCCGACGGACAGGATCATCGGATGGCCGTCCGCCCGGCGCAGGATATCGAGCGACGCCTGCTCGACATCCGCAGGCGTGCCGCGGACGCCTACCTCCAACGGCGGGACGTTGCCCATGAGCGTCATCCGTCCGCCGAGGCGGGTGGCGGCGCTGGCGATGTCGGTTTGTTTGCCCCAATTGAGGACATCGAAGCCGGCGTCGGGCAGGTGTTCGAGGCAGACTTCGACGCCGGCGTCGTTGTGATAGACTTTCACCCAGCCGGCGGGGAAGGCATCGCAGATGCGTTTGAGATAAGGATGGGCGAACTCCATGTAATCATCCGGGCCGATCATGCCGACGATGTCGTCAAGCACCAGGATGCCCTCGACACTGGGACCGATCGCCTCGGCCTGGGCCTTGAGCCAGTCGATGGTGAGGGTGGTGCAGAGGTCGATGAGGCGCTTGGCCGCTTCCGGTTCGTCCATCAGGTCCATCATGAACTGGGTGACGCCGCGGAAGAACGAGGCGGTGCAGAGCGGTCCGCGCGCGGCGACGACGGGCATGGTGTAGCCGGCGTCGAAGATCCGCTGCTTGGTCGTGGCCAAACGATGCAGGATGAGCGGACAGAAGCCGTCGCTGCGCGGGTCCGGGGCGGTGAGTTCGGCCAGGTCGTCCAAATGGAACGGGATGCGTTCCTCGCTGGGTGTCTGGTGCGGCCAGAAGCGGATCCGCACACCGAGTGCGGAAGGCTCGGCCGCCATGCCGATTTCACCCCACCATGAAGGGAACATGATGGCTTCGGGAAACTCCTCGATCACCGAGCGGTGGGCACGAAACCACACATCGGAATCGAAGTAGAAATCGTTGTGGCGGATGCCGAGATGGCCCGGCATCCACGGGCTGTCCACGATGAGGGCGAGAGGGATTCCGGCACCGGGCTCTCGTTTCGCGGTGGCCTTGAACCGCTGCCATTGTTCCGGGCGCATGACGTGGGTGGGGTGAGTGGCTCATTTTTTCACGTCC
>DATISV010000357.1:0-1750 GCA_035468505.1 Luteolibacter sp.
GCTGGTCACGCGGGTGTGGGCGTAGCGCGAAATGTGGCGGCCGATGGTGTTGTGGACGAGGGTCGGCGAATCGGCGGTGGACTCGCGGAGTTCGCCGTAGGGCACGAGGCCGGTTTTGATGAGCGCCTGGAATCCGTTGCAGATGCCGAGAATCAGGCCGTCGCGATTTTTTAGCAGGTCCATGATGGCATCGGCCACGCGCGGGTTGCGGATGATGGTGGCGATGAACTTGGCCGAGCCGTCCGGTTCGTCGCCGGCGCTGAAGCCGCCGGGGAACATCAGGATCTGCGACTGACGGATTTTTTCCGCCATAGCTGTCAGGGATTCCTCGATGTGTTTGGCGGTTAGATTGCGGAAGACGAGGATTTCCGGGTCGGCCCCGGCTTCGCGGAAGGCCTTGGCGGAGTCGTATTCGCTGTTGGTGCCAGGGAAGGCCGGGATCAGGACTTTGGGAGCAGCAATCGAAGCGTGCCGGTTGCGGATTTGGAAAAGACCGGAATCGGCATCCACGATCTTCGATCCACGATCCTCGACCTCTTCCGGCTTGGTCGGATAAACAGGCTCGAGGGTGGATTCCCAAGCGGACTGGAGCGTGGTTAGATCGTGGGTTTCGCCGTTCAGGACGAGGGTGGGATCGGCGGTGGTCTGGCCGATTTCCTGAATACCTGGAAGGGCTTGGCGGATGCAATCCGCCGCCACGGGCTCGTGTTCCAGGAGGAAGGTGAAATACGATTCGGAGTGCAAGGAAGCGGAAGGGACGCCCGCGCTTCCCTCTTGGAAACCGATGCGGTTGCCGAAGCAGGATTTGGCGAGCGCGGCGGCGAGGCCGGGTTTGCCGATGTGGTGGAGCGAGAGGAGCTTGCCGTCCTGGTTGAGTTGATGGAGGGCTTCGGCGGTTTGTTTGAGGAACTCGAAATCAGGCAGATTGTCGGCGTCGCGGGGAACGGTGACCAGTGAGACGGTGGAGCCGCGTTTTTTGAACTCGGGCGAAAGCGCCAGGCTGGCTTTTCCCGGAGCGAGGGCGAAGGAAACGAGCGTGGGCGGAACGTCGAGATCGTTGAAGGAACCGGACATCGAGTCCTTGCCGCCGATGGCGGCGAGGCGCAGCGAGTGCTGGGCGTGGAAGGCGCCTAACAGCGCGGCGAAGGGCTGGCCCCAGCGTTTGGGGTCGGTGCCGAGTTTGGGAAAGTATTCCTGCAGGGTGAGGCGGATGTCGGAGAGCCGCGCGCCGGAGGCGACTATCTTGCAGACGGATTCGGTGACGGCGTAAACCGCGCCGTGGAACGGGGATTGTTCCGATAGATCCGGATCGAAACCCCAGGCCATGTGGGTGCAGACATCGGTGTCTCCCTCTAACAATGGGAGCTTGGCGACCATCGCGTCGGGCGGGGTGATCTGGTGTTTGCCGCCGAAGGGCCAGAGCACGGTTCCGGCACCGACGGAGCCGTCGAACATTTCGCCGAGGCCGCGCTGGGAGGCGATGTTGAGGGAAGACAAGTGAGCAGTGAGCGGTGAGCGGTGAGCGGTGGAAGAGGCGGACTGAAGTCCGCGCTCCGCAAGAGGAGAGGGAATGGGAAGGTCGGCGGGACGGACGTAGATGACGGGGTCAATAACGAGGAGGGCTTTCCGGTTTTCGGACACGAGGACGTTTTCGTCGTGCAGGTCTTCAATGAGGAGATCGAGCTGAGGAAGGTAGTAATCGTCGTTTTTGTAGCGGAAAGCACCGAAGTGGTCCCGCATCCAGGCTTCC
>DATISV010000358.1:0-3554 GCA_035468505.1 Luteolibacter sp.
GATTCCGCCGGACACCATGACCCTCGCCGATCTGGCCAAGTCCGCGGGTTATCGAACCGCCGTGATCGGCAAGTGGCACCTCGGCCTGGGCGGTCCGTCGGGCCCGGACTGGAACGGCGAAATCAAACCCGGCCCGCTCGAAATCGGCTTCGATCATGCCTTCCTGCTTCCCACCACCAACGACCGCGTGCCGCAGGTCTATCTGGAAAACCACCGGGTGCTCGGGCTCGATCCGGCCGATCCGCTGTGGGTGGGTGAGAAAAAACCGTCTCCCGACCATCCCACCGGCATCACTCATCGCGACACTTTGCGCATGGATTGGTCGCACGGCCACAACGGCACCATCCACAATGGCATCAGCCGCATCGGCTTCTACACCGGCGGGCATTCCGCGCGGTTCCGCGACGAGGATCTGGCCGACAAGTGGATCGAAAAATCCAACGCATGGATCGAGGCGAACCGCGACCAGCCGTTCTTCCTGTTCTTCGCCTCGCACGATCTCCACGTGCCGCGCATGCCGCACGAGAGGTTCCAGGGCAAAAGCGGGCTCGGCTATCGCGGCGACTCGATCCTGCAACTCGACTGGTGCGTCGGCGAGTTGATGAAAACGCTCGACCGACTCGGCCTCGCCGAAAAAACGCTGGTGGTTTTCTGCTCCGACAACGGGCCGGTCATGGATGACGGCTACAAGGACGAAGCCTTGGAAAAACTCGGCGACCATCGCGCCGCCGGGCCGTTCCGGGGTGGGAAATACAGCGTATATGAAGGCGGCACGCGCACGCCCTTCATCACCCGCTGGAAAGGCCGCGTCGAGCCGGGCGTTTCCGACGAAATCGTCTGCACCATCGATCTCGCCGCCAGTTTCGCCGCAATGACCGGCACGCCGCTGCCGGACGACTCGTTTCTCGACAGCTTCGATGTCTCCGGTGCGCTGCTGGGAAATCCCGGCGCGAAGGGCCGCGAGCACCTCATCCAGCAGGACAACGGCGCGAGGGGAAACTACGGGTTCCGTGTGGGAAACTGGAAACTCCTGCGCCACGACTCGAAGACCACGCGCAACCGCGAGGTCGAGCGCCAACTCGCCAACAACCCCGTGCCGCGTTTCATGTTGTTCGATCTCGCCAAGGATCCCGGCGAGACGGCCAACGTCATCAAGCAACATCCCGAGGTCGCGGAACGCATGAAACAACGACTCGAAGGATATATCAAATCCGGCCGCAGCCGCCCGGCACTGCCTGAGTAAAGGCTGATCTTTCCTTCGATGTGGAAAGAGCGCGCTGAAGCGCAATGCCTTTAAGGATTCGACTCCGTCGCCCTGTTTCTTGATCCCGGAGGGATCGGAGAAATTAGCTCCTCGACCTCCGGCCAATGTCTGTAATCCCTACCGGGATAAAGACCTGCTGCTTTCCCATGCGCCAGCCTTGAGGGCTTGGTGCTTGCAATGGGCCGCCACGGGTTTATTCCGAAGCCATGAAAACGATCATGGCGGGCTGTCTGGCGGCGGGTATCCTGGCGGTGCCCGCAGATGCGCATCCCGCCGATTCGTGGGAATGGACATTGGAAAGCGGCTGGCTGACGCAGGTCGGAAACAACACGGATGCGGATTACGAGATCGTTCCCACCCAGCTCACGTTGCGTTCACCGGTGGTCTGGACCTGGTGGAGCGACGATTCCGGTGCGCGGATCGTCGTGCGCCACCGCTTCTCATTGCTCTACGAAACCATCATCCAGGGACCGGAAGACTATCATCTTGGTTTCAATGCCGCGCCCTCGATCGAGTATTGGCTGCCATCCGGCAGAACCTCGTTGTTCTTCTCGATCGGCGGCGGAGCCGGCTGGATCAACAGCTCCGGGGGTGCCGACGGCCAAGGCCAGGATCTCACGTTCAACTGGTTCAGCCAGCTTGGTGTGAGACAGGCGATCGGCGACAATCTCTCGATGCTGGGAGGATTGTATTACATCCACCACTCGAATCTCGGGATGACCGATCCCAATCCGGGCATCGACGCGCTGGGTTTCACCCTTGGCCTTGGCTGGAGTTTTTAGGGCGAATGCGCCGGTCCGGGCCAGGCGAGGAACCCGCGGTTGCCGTCGGTGCCGGCGATGGGCGAGGGGATGAGCCCCGCTGCGGTCGAATGCTTCCAGCAGTTCCCGGCGATGTCCGACGGTGTAACGCAATCTGCCGTCGCTGCCGGTGCGGATGATCGTGGTGTCGGTTGATGTCGATTGCATACACAGGTATGTATGCTTCCCATGCTGCGGCTCGTCGCTGGCTGAGTGGTCAGGACGGCGCTCATTGCTGAGTCTGTGTCCGATCAGTGGTCATAGGTGAAAATCAATTTGAAAACCGGTGTCTTATTGGCACCGAAAAATCAGTTGCACCGCAAGGCACCGTATAATACGCTGCGCACATGAATACCAAATCAAAGTCAGGCTCCGGCAAGCGGGGCCGCCCGACGGGAGTGGCGACCAAGCGCATCAACGCTCGTTTCCCGCAGGGACTGGCGGAAAAGATCGAGTATGCGGCGTCTTTGCGCGGAGTGGCCGTTGCGGCGTTCATCCAGGAGGCGGTCGCGGAGAGGGCGGATCGGGTCATTGAAGCGGAATCCCACTGGCAACTGACCCGGAAAGAGGCAGCCAATATGGCCGCCATGATCGCCAAACCGCCCAAGCCAAACCAGGCGATGCTCAACGCTGCAAAACTCGCCGCCCGCAATGTCGTCATACGTTCTTGAACTTCTGGACGCATCCCACGACAGGGCGGGATTCATCAGCGGACTCGATTCCGTGGATCGCTACCTCCGTGAGACGGCTCGCGGTCATTTGGAAAAGGGCGTGAGCGTGACCCGTGTATTGGTCGGGACGGATGCCGTGGCACCCAAAACCGTGCTCGGCTATTTCACTCTGTCCAGCATCACAGTCGAAGCGAGGGAATGGCCGGGAGCGCCCAAAGGTTTGCCCAGGCAAACAGTCTCGGCGGTTTTGCTGGGACGTCTGGCGGTTGCGCAAAGTGCCCATGGCAAGGGAATCGGTTCCATGCTGGTGGCCACCGCCCGCCAATTGGCGCGGGAAACCATTGCGCGCACGGGCGGTGTGGGTTTGGTGGTGGATGCCGCCAACGAGGAAATCGTCGGATTCTACGCCAGATTCGGCTTCCGGCGCGTGGTTCCCGGGGGGTTCAGGATGTTTCTACCGGCGGCCTCGCTGGAGGGCGGCTCGAACATTCCTTTAGGGTGAGCGGCAACTGTGAGCTCGGTCACCCTGTGACTCGGGGGATCGACGTCCCTTTCTTTGGGAGGAGCGTCCCTTTCTTGGGGACGGGCGTCCCTTTCTTGGGGACGGGCGTCCCCATATCGAATTCCCCAATCTCCATTTTCCTTTCCAGAGTAAGCCTGATTGGCCTTTCAACCGCTTCCGTGCCCCCCCGGCGATGCGCGCCGCCGAGAGCCGCATGATCCACCAGCGGGGGCACCAAGCCATCGCCCTGCTGGAGCCTGCGCAAATCCGCCGCCACGGAGCCGACCCGTTCGCCTGGTTCGAGTGGGTCTTTGATA
>DATISV010000359.1:0-2652 GCA_035468505.1 Luteolibacter sp.
GTCCATGATCAGGTGGGCGTCGGTCTCGTTGCATTGCAGCGCGACGCGGATGACCATCTGCCCGAGCGTGGCGCGGGCCAGCGTGTAGGCGCCACCGAGCGTTTGCGAACCGAGGATCACATGAATACCGAAGGCCCGGCCCTGGCGCACCACGCGGTCTAACAGCAACGAGGCCTCCTGCGCCACGGCGTCGTCCTCGGTGAAGAATTCCTGGAACTCGTCGATGAGCAGCAGCGTGCGCGGCATCGGCAAGGCACCGGGCGTGCGGCGATAGCCGGGAAGATCCTGCGAGCCCGCCTTGCGGAAAAGTTCGCCGCGGCGTTTCAACTCGGCGTCCACCCGCTGCAGCACGGACAGCGCGAACTCGCGGTCGCTCTCGATCGCCACCACGCGCGCGTGCGGCAGTTTTTTCTCGGCATAACATTTGAACTCCACGCCTTTCTTGAAATCGACGAGGTAAAACTCGACCTGATCCGGCGAGGCCCAGCGCGCGAGATTGGTGATGATGACGTGAAACAGGGTGGACTTGCCCGAACCGGTCTTGCCGGCGACCAGCGCGTGTTGTTTGGTGCCTTTGCCGATGGCGAGCATCTGGAGTTTCTTCGCGCCGGTGCGGCCCACCGGCACGCGCAGTTCGTCGCCGGTATCGAGCGACCACTCCTCGCCCGGCGGCGGGGCGACTTGAGCGAAGGGCACTTCCACGCGGTTCGAGTCCACGCTGGCGCGGCCGATGCGGTGGACGAGCGTCACCGAGTCCTGCATCGAGGGCGGCGGATCGAAAACGATCACATCGGCTCCCTGCGGCGCGCCGGCGAGACGAAACACGCCGTTTTTCAAAGTCACGCGATGGCACACGCGCTGGAGTTCCCCGGCCAGCGCGGTGTCGGGCATTTCCTGGCGCGTGTCGCGGTGAATGAGCAGGTGCACGCCGCAGCGCGCGCCGCTCGCGGCGATGGAACGCAGGCGTTTCGCGGCGGTCTCGCTGAAGCCCGATGGAAATCCCGCAATGACGAGAAAGCGCGATTTTTCCGCGATGGTTCCGGCCTGTTCGTTGTAGGCGCGGATGTCCGGATACTCGTCGCGCAGATACATCTGGATCACTTTCTCGATGTGCTCCTTGATCTCGGCGAGGCGTTCCTCGATGTGCGTGGACTGCGTCCAGATGCGGCTGGTGATGAGCGATTCCTCGTAATCGGCGAGATGCATCAGGCCGGAGAAATCCTTGCCGAGGCCCACGGGATCGATGAACAGGAACGAGGCGCGTCCCGGCGGATGCGAGGCGATCAGGCGCAACGCCACCGCATGCAACGCGCGCGCCGCGGCGCCGTCGTCCGGGCCGTCGGTTTCGATCAACAGCGAACCGTCGTATGGAAACCCGAGCGCGAACGGCGCGTGCGCGCGGCCATCGCCTGTTAGATGAAACGATTCGTCAGCGGGCAGTCCGTCGGCGAGCCGGTCGGCGTCCAACTCCACGCTGCCGACGCGCACGGCATCCGGCGCATCGGACGGCGGCTCCCATGACTCGCAAACCGCTTCCGTCCATTCGGGAAACGCCTCGCGCGACGTTTGATCGAGCGCCGGGATGCGTTCGAACGAAGGCGCCGCATCGGCATTCCACGCGGCGGCGAGTTGATCGATTTCCGCCCGCGCCTCCGCCTCGATGACGGCGCGCTCCGCCGCTTGTTTTTCCTCGAAAGCGGCGAGGCGCTCCTCGGATTCGGCGCGGGCGGCGTTCAAGGCGGCATCGCGTCCCGCTTCCGCCGCGGCGAGACGTTTCTGATAGAGCCGCTCCAGTCTGGCGGGAATGGCGGCGAGGCGGGCATCGAGCCGTTTCTGTCCCTCGCTGATCCGCGTCCGCCATTCCGCGCCGGATTCCTGGAACACCTCGCTGAGGTCTTGTTTTTCCCCGGCCTCGGCCTGGCGGATCGATTCCTCCACCGCGGCGAACCTCGCGGCGGACAATTCCAGGGCGCGGGCTTCGAGGGTTCTGGCGTTGGCAAGCAAGGCGGCGGCGCGCTTGATGATTGGCAGCGACAACACGAAGGCCAGCGCCCACACTCCTAACAGAACGGTCCACGAAACCGCCAACGATGGCCACACGCCTGAAAGCCCGCCACCACCGGCGCGCAGACCGAGCCAGAGATGGATCGCGATAATGACCGCCGCGAGCGCCCAAAACGGCACGAAGCGGAAAAACAACGCCAGCGGCTTCCGCCCGGCCTCGTCGGCGGCGGTGTGCGCGGCATCGAGTTTTTCCAACAAGGCTGAGCGCGCCTGCTCCGGCGTGGAATGATTTTCCACATCGGGAAAACCGCGTTTGCGGCCGTCGAACCACGAGGCGATGACCGGTTTGAACGTGCGGCATGACGAAAGCAGCCTGGCGCGGATTTCGCGGCGCGCGGCGCGGTCGTTCATCAGGTCCTGCTGGAAGGCGGCATGAACCGCGGCCGCGCGATCCAGTTCCTGCTGGCGCGTCTGGCGGCGCACGAGAATGTCGCCATGCACGCTGCCGATGCGCCGGTCCTTCATTTCCTGCATCCGGCGCGCGAGCGACGATTTGCTGGCGTGATAGGCATGCTGTACCCGCCCGGTCCGCGCGTCGGCCTGAGCCTGCAGGTTTTCGGCGGCGGCATTGAACTCCTCGTGAATGGC
>DATISV010000360.1:0-4269 GCA_035468505.1 Luteolibacter sp.
CGAGTGGAAGGCGCGTGCCAGTTCCAGCAAATAGTTGGCCAGCAGGTTCGGGCGGAAATCGTCGAGCACCAGCGGCAACAACTCGCCAAAACGCGCGTGCAGGCGGGCAAGGTGGATTTCCTCGTCTTTTTCCCACACGCTGCCGGCACTGGCGGCGTCGAATGCGCCGTCGAGCTTGCGGAAAATCGAGCGGATGCGGACCGATGAATACTGAAGATAAGGTGCGGTGTCGCCCTGCAAGGCGAGCATGCGGTCCCAGGCGAAAACGTAGTCGGTGAGGCGGTTCTGCGAGAGTTCCGCGAACTTCACCGCACCAATGCCGACTATGCGCGCGACCTCGGCCGCCTCGTCGCCTGTGAGATCCGGGTTTTTCCCGGCGATGATCTTCGCGGCGCGCCCGACCGCCTCGTCCAACACTTCGACCAGCCCGACATTGTCGCCGGAGCGGGTCTTCATCAGCTTGCGGTCCTCGCCGAGGATCGAGCCGAACGCGACATGCCGGAAATCGCCGGTTTTCCCCCAGCGCGCGGCGGCGTCGAAAATCTGGCGGAAATGCAGCGTCTGCGGCACGCCGACGACATACCAGATCTGATCCGCGTTCCATTCGTCGATGCGGTATTCGAGCGTGGCGAGGTCGGTGGTGGCGTAGAGGAAGCCGCCATCCGCCTTGCGGACGATCGCCGGGTTGTCCGTCCAGCCGTCCTCCTTGTGGACCATGAACGGGTCTTCCTCGGGTTTCCTGCTGTCGTCCGAGAAAATACAAACCGCGCCCTGGCTTTCGCGGGCGATCCCCTTGGCCAGCAGTTCCTCGACCAGTCCCGGCAGGCGATCGTTGTAATAACTCTCGCCGAGCCAGTGATCGAACTTCACGTCGAGCGTCTGATAGATCCTGTCGAGCCCGGCCTTGGAAACCTCGATGCATTCACGCCAGATCGCGAGGTTCTCCGCATCGCCGGCCTGGAGTTTCACCAGCTCCGCCTTGCACGCCTCCAACACCGCGGGGTCCTCCTTGGTCGCGGCGTTCACGTGGCGGTAAACGCGCACCAGCTCGCCGATCGGATCGGCGTCGAGCGCGGCGTGGTCGAGCCGCGTTTTCCAACCGTGGATGATCATCCCGAACTGCGTCCCCCAGTCGCCGATGTGGTTGTCCGCGATCACCGTGAAGCCGAGGCAGCGCGCGATGCGGCACAGCGCGTCGCCGATGATCGTCGAGCGGATGTGGCCGACGTGCATCGGCTTGGCGACGTTCGGGGCGGAGAAATCCACGACCACGGTCCTGCCCTCGCCGATGGCGGGCTCGCCGAGATTCGCATCGCCGAGCAGCTCTTTCGCCTTCGCGGCGAAGGCTTCGGGCAGGATGCGGAAGTTGATGACTCCCGGCCCGGCGATCTCGGCGGCGGCGAGGTTTGTTAGATCGACGCGGTCGATGATTTCCTGCGCCAGCGCGCGGGGATTCGTCTTGCGCTGCTTGGCCAGCACCATCGCCGCGTTGCTCTGGTAATCTCCGAAGCGCAGGTCGGCCGCGGGCGTCACGGCGGCGGACACGGCCTCGCCCAGCACGGCGGTGAGGGCGGCGGACAGGCGTGTTTCGAGATCTTGAAGCAGCGTCATTTGGGAAATCAGGCTGGGCCTTGAGCGGCGGGTTGCTGCGGCTTGGCGCCGAGAATGGCGAGGATTTCATCGCGCGTCTGCGCGGCGGCGAATTGCTGGCGCATCTCGCTGTTGGTGAACAGCTTGGCGATCGCCGCCAACGTTCGCAGATGCAGTTGGTAATCCTTGCGCGGGACGATGAAGAGGATGACGAAGTGCACCGGCGCGTTGTCCAGCGCCTCGAAATCGATCCCTTCCTTCGAGCGCCCGAACACCGCCACCACCTCCTCGATCTGGTCCGAAAACGCATGCGGAATGGCCACGCCCGAGCCGATCCCGGTGCTTACCTGGTCCTCGCGGGCCTTCAACGCGGCCAGCGACTCCTCGCGCAATCCGGCCGGCAGTTTCCCCACCCCGACCAGGTGATCGACCAGTTCGATGATCGCCGGCCAGTGCTCCACGGACTTCATGTCGAGGATGATCTGGTCCGCGCTGAGCAGCTTCGCCAACTTCATAGGACAGTGGAAAAACCCGCGCCGTCCGCGGCGGGGGGCGAGTGGGTACCGCCGCCAGCCCTCATTGGCAAGCCGCGATTCCCGAAGCTGGAAATCTCACGCGTAGTCTTCGGCGCGCGGGCTGAGGTGGCGGAGCAGGAGAATGGCGAGCAGGACAAGCAGCGTCATGAGCCCGGCGAGGATGGCGAAGCCGGTGCGGTAGGAGACAGCGTCGAAGAGCCGGCCGACGAGCAGCGGGCCCGCCGAGTTGGCGGCGATCATACAGAAGCCGAGCAGCGTGAAATGGCCGGCGCGGTGTTCCGGTTTCGGGATGCCGCTGGTGAGCGCATTCATCGCCCCGGAAAATCCGCTCCATGCCACCGCGGCGATGCCGGCGGCAGCGAAGACGGTGACGGTGGAGGGAAACAGGGCGAGCAGCAGGAATCCCGCCCCGGCAAGCGCGGTCCACAGCGCGAGCGCGCGGCGTGCGCCCCAGGCGTCGGTGAGCCAGCCGCCGGCCGGACTGAGGGCGAGCCGCGCGCCGGCGGCAGTCATGCCGAGCCACGCGGCCATCTGCGGTTTGAAGTCGAGATCGCGGAAACCGAAGACGCTGGAAAACACCGCGAGCTGACCGAGCAGCGGTGTGATCAGGCAGATGACCAGCGCCAGCCGCAGGAACTTCGTGTCGTGGAAAAACGCCCGCCACATTTCCCGCCGCCACGGCTTGGGCGACTTCTCGACCGGTGTCGGCGGCTCCCTTGCGAGCAGCACCGAGGAATCGGCGAGTTGGCACAACAGCCAGGCGAGCACCAGCAGCGCGCCGTAGGCCTGCGGTTTCGGCAAGGCGTCGAGCACCCACGCCGCGAAGCCGGTGGCGACAAGTCCCAGCACACCGCCGAGTCCGGCGGAAACCCCGGCGAGCCGCCCGCGCAGGCGCATCGGGATGCACGAAGTGAAAAATTCCTGGTTCGGCAGTCCGCCGAAACCCGCCGCGATCTGCCCGAACAGGAACAGCAGCATGATGAACAGCACCATCGTCTGGTTGCCGCCGATGCCGCCCGACCAGACCACCGCGCCGACGATGCCGATGGGCAGCAGGTAGAGCGTGTCGGTGAGAAACAGATAGAGTTTCTTGTGGCGGAAGCGCCGCGTGATCCACGGCGAGAGGAACATGCCCGGCAGCGTGGCGATCAGCACGCCCTGGACGATGCCGATCTGCGTGTTGCTCGCTTCGTAGTGGACCAGCAGCGGCTGCAACACCACCATCACCTCGGCCCAGCCCATCGCGAACACCGAACCCATCCACACCAGGCAGGCGAAGTTCCGCCGCACGTCGCGCGCGCTGAGTTCATGCGGGGAAGGGGACGCATCCATGGTTGCGGCGCGGTGGTGGCATTTCGCGCCGCGCGTGCCGAGTTCGGATTTCGTGGGATGCTTGTTTACATCAGGGAAAGCCCTCTGGGAAAATGGGCGGAGAAACCACGGATTACACAGATTACACGGATTGTTTTGGTGAGGAAACCTGCGGAAAGGTCAAAGGGAGCTTCATCCTTAATGAAACTCGTTCATTGAATCCAAAATCCGCGCATTTTCCGTATTTCCCTGGTCCGCCTCGTGTAATACGAGTGTGCCATGCAAACGCTGGTTCTTCGCATCCCCGATGACTTGGCCAGGGAACTGGATGCCGAGGCGAAGAAAACCCATCTCACGAAATCCGAAGTCGCCCGCAGGCGGCTCATTGCGGCAGGTTCGCAAAGCCATGACACGGCCTCGGGTTTCGAACTGATCGCGGACCTCATCGAAACCGTTGAGGGCGGCCCTGCCGATATGAGTCTGCGCACCCCTCCATGAGGATGCCTTCCTGCCGATCTTCTCATCATGGACCAATCCTCCGGCCGCGCCATGGTCCGCAATCTGAACATCAGGATCACCGGCACCCTCGGCGTGCTGCCGTTCCGGAAAATCCAGATTGTCCAACCATCCCAAACCGCGTAGCTTGCGCCCATGACCATCACCCACCAGACCGTCGTTGACAGCCAGGGGAAACCTGCGGCGGCGTTGATCCCTTGGTCCGAGTTCCTGCTGATCCAGGAAATTCTCGAAGGCACCGACGTCACCGCTGACGAAGCCGCCGCTCTCCGTGAAGCTGAAGCCGACCGTCGCTCAGGCAACCGGGAAGCCTTCA
>DATISV010000361.1:0-5406 GCA_035468505.1 Luteolibacter sp.
TTTGTTGCCCGATGTGAATCACAAGGCGGCGCGGCGGCTGTTCGAATCGATCCGGACTCCTGTGCTTGTCTCGCCCTTGAACCGCTTGGAATTCGAGACCGCCGTGCGACGCATGGCGGGAGCGGGAAGCATCCAAATGGAGGTCGCGGACAATGTCCTGCAGGTGTTCGATGAAAATCTCGCATGCGGATACCTGCGCCTTGCAGAACCGGACGGCGGACGCGTGTGGGCGCGTGCCATGGGATTGGCGCGACATCATGCCGCCACGCTCTCTCCGCGTTCGCTGGACATCTGGCATCTCGCGCTCGCGTTGGAGATGGGCGCGAAGGTTTTCTGGACCTTCGACGACAGGCAAAAGCGCCTCGCGCAAGCGGCCGGCCTGCGGGTCAATCCCTGAGGCCCCGGCTCCATTTACCTCTACATGCCGATGATAAACACCCTGCAAGCCGCGAGGCAGCTTGCAGGGTGAAACGCAATCGACCGGGGGGGACTGCGGTGTGCGTTTGAATCACTCCCCGCTCACCTTGAGGCGGAAGAACTGCTTCGCGGCATCGGCAAAGCGGGCGTTCGAGCGGACGGTGACGCGTTCGGTGCCATCGCCGAGATCCTCAGTGGAAACGACCGTGGTGCCGAGATCGATCGCGAAATCCAGATCGTTTGCCACTTCAACGCGCATGTCGATACCCGAAGCGGCGGTATCGCGGACGAACGAAACGACCGGATAGATTTCATCTTCCACGCTGCCTTCGACGACTTCCTGCGGGATCCGCCCTGCGGCGGAATCGAGCGGACCGACGCCGATGGCGTATTTCACCAGATTCGGAATCTTGTCGCCCGCCGGGGTGGCGAGCGGGCCGCGCTGGTTTTCCGGAAGCCCGGCAAGCGCCGGCCAGTTGGCGAAACCGCCGCCCCCGGTGGTGAAGCTGCTGCTGAGTATCGTCCCGCGGATGAAGTTGGTGCCGTCCACCGCACCTCCGGAAAATCGCAGAATGAAGTGATAGGGGGAATTGCTGGATTTGGAAAAATCGAAAGTATCCGGACCGATGAACGGAACGTCGATAGAGGGAAAGGTTCCTCCGTTGCCCGTGATCATGTCCCTCGGCGCGGTTTCGTCGGTGAAGTTGAATTCCACCGACCTCAGTTCGAATCCCGCGACCTCCGGAGCGCTGATGGCTCCGGGTTCGTAGTTGAAGAAACTCAGGTTCAACTGATCGTAGCCGAATGCGGCATCGGTCTCGTTGTTCCGCACCTGGATGCCGCCCTGCAAGCCCACCGCGGCGAAATCCGCCGCGTAGGTCGAGAAGGTGACATTGCCGTTGGAGACCGCGTTTTCGAAACTCCCGGTGCTGGTATAGAAATCGGACCTTTGCCCGTTAGACAGAGGGACGCTGTCGTCGAGATCCATGCGGATGGTGAATGTCTGTCCCACCGTGAAGGTTCCAGAAAGGAGGGGATTGACATAGTTGAGTGTTCCCGTGAGTTCCCAACGCACGGAGGCGCTGGCTGGATGTGTGAGGAGCAGTGATACCGCCAAGAGCGGTGAAGTGATGGTTTTCATTCGGATGAAATGTAACTTGTTTTGTGAAAGGCATCATTCCCCGCTCACCGTGATCCGGAAGAACTGCTTCGTGGCATCGGCGAAGCGGACGTTCGAGCGGACGCATATCTGCTCAAGGCCGTTGCCCAGGTCCTGGGTGGAGACCACCGTCGATCCCAGAACCGTGGTGAAATCCAGATCGGCGGCCACCTCGATCTGCAAGGTGACGCCCACAGCCGTGGTATCGCGCACAAAGCAAACCGTGGGATAACTCTCGTCGTTCACCGTGCTTTCAAGCACCTCCTGCGGGATGCGCCCGGCGGCGGATTCGAGCGGGCCGACGCCGACGGCGAATTTCACCAGGTTCGGCACGCCGTCGCCCGCAGGCGTATCGAGCGGGCCGCGCTGGTTTTCCGGCAGATCGAGCAGGGCCGGCCAGTCGGCGAAGGTGTTGTCGCCGCCGCCGGGTTCCGCGGGTGTGGCGAAGATGCGGACCGGGCCGCGGCCGGTGGGGATCGCCTGGCCTTGGAAGGAAGTGGAATTGGTGGTGGTGCTCAGATAGATATAACCGCGCGGATCATAGGCGACATCGTTGACGGTTCCATGAGAGAAGCCGGTGGCGGTGTAAAACGTGTCGTCCACCGTGCCGTCGGTATTCAGGCGGATGTAGCCAGCGGCGGTGGTGCCGCCAAACGAACTGAAGTCGCCGATTAGGATGATTTTCCCATCCGCCTGTTGGGCGACACGAGCAATGTCGGTGATGGTGTGCCCGGCGGTGTTGAAGGTGGAATCCACCGTGCCGTTGGGTTGCAGGGCGTGGAGCTGGCGCGCGCCGGAGGTGTCGAAAAGGACGAGAATCCGACCATCATCGAGCGCATGCACGAAGCTGGCGGTCGAGGTTCCGGCAATGCCGGTGTTGACCGCATGCACCGTCCCGGCGGGATCGATGCGGACGAGGCTGCGCGGTGTGGCCACTCCGCTCCAACTGCTGAAGCCGCCACCCGCCACATAGATCGAGCCATCGGGCGCGCAAGTCACGCTGGTCTGGGCGGAGCTGACGTTCGGACCCGTGCCGCCGGGGAAGTTGGCATCCGTGGTGAAGTCATAGTTGATCAGCGCGAAGTTTTTCACGGTCACTTGCACGCCCATGTGGCTGGTCCGGTCGAAGCCGCCGACGATGGCATAGCCCCTTCCCGGAACCTCGACGAGATCCTGAATCCGCAGACTGCTCGAGTTAGAACTGCCGATGCCGACTGAAGACTCGAAGTCGAAAGTGGAAGAATTGTAGCGTTGGAGCTGGGTGGTGTTGCTGTTGGGCTTGAGGCTGACGACGATGTTGCCATTGGCGTCCAAAAGGCTCCTGGCGTTCACGTTGTTGCTGCTCGTGGTGGTGGTTGTGGTGTCGTTTTGCAAACGACCGCCATCGGCTCCGATCCGGTAGATGGTGAGCGGATTGGAGGTGGGTTTCACGACGATGGCTTCGGAGTTTTCCAGAAGATGCACCCTGCCGCCGGCCGAGACATCGGTTTGGTCGAACACCGGATCCCAGCGGCCATCCTCGCGCGCGAAAACGGCGATGGTGGCGACGCTGCTGGGAACGTCCGGGCCGTCGTCATGGCTGATGACGCAATCGTAATCGCCGGCGGCGGCGAGCTGCACATTGTCCAGCAGAAGGGTGCGCGAGGTGGCACCGGGGATGTCCGCGCCGTTTTTCCGCCACTGATAGGAGACGTTGTTGCCATCGGCATAGACCTTGAGTTCGTGGGACTGGCCGACCAGCAGCCCCCGGGACTGCGGCTGCAGATAGATGCCGAAGGGTTTCGGGAAACTCAGCGAGGCAATGTCGAGACGGTATAACTTGGGAGCCTTGGTGTAGAAGGCATCGATATATTCGTTGCCGATCACGAACAGCGCATCGCCGAGGCGCTCGATGCGGGAGGGCTCGAACACGCCGGTGGGATCGGTTTCCGGCCAGACGGGAAAATTCAGTTGCAGCCCGTCCGTCGGCAGATCCTGCCAACTCAGCCCGGCGTCCGGGGAAACCAGCAACCGTCCGGTCGCCGTGGCCGTGAAGAGCAGCTCGCCGTCGCCGCTGAGGCGGTTGAACATGCCCGGCGGCAGGCCGGTCACCGTCACCCAGGTTTCCCCCTTGTCGGGAGTCATGTAATTGATGGTTTGGGAAAAATCCCCCACGACCTGAAACGACACCTTGTCGCCGGTGCGGCGGAGATGGCCGCCATCGACGCCTTGGTGCGGCGAGTTTGCCGACCAGCTCAGTCCGGCATCGGTCGAACGGCGCAGGCCGCTGAGCGGGCGGAGGGCGAAAACGGTGCCATCCACCGCCGCCAGCGAAGCCGGCGCACCGGAGCCGCCGAAGCCGGAGGTGCGCTGCTCCCAGGTCTGGCCGTCGGCGGAGACCCACACGCCGCCGAGTTGGGCCACACAGTAGTAAAGCCCGGTGGTGGCGTCCCAGACGACATCGTCGATCACGCCGAAGCTGTTCAGTTGCACCGGCGGCGGGAATCCGGAGATCGATCCCTGCTGCCACTCGGTATCGCCGGGAGTGAGCCAGTGCAGGTAGTTGAACGCCGCATCGGGGCTGCTGGTGCTCACCCACAGACGGCCGTTGGCGAAGCGCAGCGTGGTCATGGTGTTGGCATCAGCGAGGTTGTAGGCGGCTCCCACCACGGTGTTGATGGCGGTGAAGGTCTGACCGCCGTCCTCACTGACGAGCACGCCCTTTCCGCTTGGCCCGCCGACGACATAGAGACGGCTGCCGACGGCGGCGATCGTGCCGCGGTCGGCGGTGAGGGCGGTGGCCCCGGTGTGGGCGGTGATGTCCTGCCAAGTCTGTGAATGGCCGGCATGGGGGAGTATGGAGAAAAGCGCCGCGGCCGGAATGGCCGGGCGGCACTTCCGGACAAGACGGGTGAATGAAGCTGGATTCATGGTGGGGTGAACAATGTGGATAAGGTGCCACTTTGCACGTATTCCGCCCCATCGCGCTATCCCCTGATCAGGGTATTTTCCGATAGGCGGCGTGGTCTGGACAGCGGTTTTGTTAGACGCTTTATTACGCGCGAACCATGGCAACAAGCCCGCCATCCCCGCGTTTCAGGCTGCCGCCTCTGTCGATCGTGACGATGGCGGTGATCGTGGGCTTGGCCGTGGTGGCGGGGGTGACCATGGTCGCCCAGTCGAGACCGTGGCTGGGGCTGAGGTTTTCCGTGAATGCGAATGGCTACGTCGAGGTGCGGGCAGGCAAGGGTCCCGGCCGGGAAATCCCTCAGGGCACCGTGGTCAGGCGCGTGGCGGGCGGGGGTGACGAGATGGTGCTAGAGCCGCTGGATCTCACGGTGGAACCGGACGGAGTGATTCCGGATTACGCGACCTACCGGCGGTTCATCGAGCGCCAGGAGCGGCTGGCGGGGATCCAGGATTCGGATGAACTTTTCCTAACAGACTCTAACGAGCGGACTCACCGGGTGGTGCCGGGCGCGGACGGGCGGCCGCTGTGGACGATGCCGGCGGATTTCTGGGTGGGACTGGTGGTCGGGCTGGTGGCCTGTCTGGTATCGGCTGCGGTGTTCGCATTCCGCCCGCGGGATCCGGGCGCGCGCTATCTGCTGCTGAGCGGTGCGGCCACGCTACTTTTCGCACCGGCCTCGGTGATGTATTCGACGCGGGAGCTGGCGATGGACGGCACGGTGTTCCGCTGGGCGAGCGATCTGAATTTTTTCGGCGGCAGCCTGTTCGCGGCGAGTTTTGTGGCGCTGTTGTTATACTATCCGCGGCGGCTCGCCCCGGCCTGGGTGGGACTGGCGGTGGTGGGCATCTATGTCGTGTGGTTCGTGCTGCAACAGCTGGAG
>DATISV010000362.1:0-2069 GCA_035468505.1 Luteolibacter sp.
CCCTCCGGCGTTGGTTTCTCCGCCGCCGTGGCAGTCGGGAGGAAAACCAGCGACAATGCCGCCAGGAGATGCTTGCAGGGTTTCATACGCGCTTGCTTCATGACAACCATCCTGAACCGGAATCCTCTCATATCACATCGAATACTGCGGAATTTTCAGCGGTTCACCACTCTTCAGGGCTGAGGGGTTTGTTCGGAAGCGGTTGATCTTCCAGGAGGCTCACAGCCCGGCGGTGATCGATTCGCCGAGTCCACGCAGTAGAATCCCCGCGGAGGTTGACGCGGGCACCGGTATTGACATGGTGTCGGCCGCGCGTGAGCCCCGTTTCCAACACCCGATCAAACCCCGTCCACCAATGAAAATATCCTTCCTCGCCTGGCTCGCCGGCCTGCTGCTCTGTTCCGTCCACGCCGCGGACCGCAAACCGAACTTCATTTTCCTCATCGCCGACGACCACCGCTGGGACGCGATGGGCGTGGTTCAGCGCGAACACGGCGACAAGGCCCGCTATCCGTGGTTCGAGACCCCGAACATGGACCGTATGGCTGCGGAGGGCGTGAGATTTCGCAACGCCTTCATCACCCACTCGATCTGCTCGCCGGGCCGCGCCGGGTTCCTCACCGGTCAATACACCCACGTCAACGGCGTGATGGACAACGGCACGCACTTCCCGGTGGATTCCGTCACCCACGCCACCCTGCTGCGCGACGCGGGCTACCGCACCGCCTACTTCGGCAAGTGGCACATGAACGACCAGAAGGGCCCGCGCCCGGGCTTCCAGCACTCGGCCAGTTTCATCAACCAGGGCATCTATCAGGACTGCCCGTTCGAGATCAACGGCGAGATGACCCCTACCAAGGGCTGGGTGGATGACGTGACCACCGACATGGCCATCGACTGGCTGAAACAAAACCACGCCAAGCCGTTCTCCGTGGTCATCGGGTTCAAGAGCCCGCACAACCGCCGCGGCGGCGCCAACCTCCCCGAGCGCCTGCGCAATCTCTACGACGGGAAAACCACCCGCAAAACCCCCAACTGCGAGATCGCCGCAGTCTATCACAAACCGCTCACCGAGGCCGACAAGGGCCGCGAACGCGGGCTCTCCGCCAACTCCGTCCACCTCGACTACCTGCGCCACATCAAGGGCATCGACGAAAACCTCGGCCGCGTGCTCGACGCGCTCGATGAACTCGAAATCGCCGATGACACCGTGGTCGTTTACACCAGCGACAACGGCTACTACCTCGGCGAGCGCGGACTCGGCGACAAGCGCGCTCTCTACGAGGAAGGCCTGCGCCTGCCGTTCCTCGTCCGTTACCCGCAGCTGTTCCCGAAAGGCACACTCGTCGATGCAATGGTCATCAACCAGGACCTCGCCCCCACCTACCTCGACCTCGCCGGCCTCCCCACCCACCCCGGCATGCACGGCGTCAGCTTCAAGGAACTCGCCATCGGTCGCAAACCCGCCGGATGGCGCACCTCCTTCCTCTCTTACTACCGCAAGGAACTCGGCGACACCCCGACCTGCCGCGCCATCCGCACCGAGGACGCCAAACTCATCGTCTATAAAAACAAACCGGAGTGGACCGAGGTTTACGATCTCAAGAACGACCCATACGAGTTGAACCGCCTGCCCGCCGACGGCCCGCTCGCCAAGCGCCTGGAGGCGGAACTGGAAAAGCAGATGAAGGCGGTCGGGTTCAAACAGTGAATGACCACTGGCTTGCTCTCATCATCTGAAAAATCATGCCCCTCATGAATCGCATCCTTTCCCATATACTCATTCCACTGATATCTATCACCAGCGCCCACGCGGAGATTTCCGGCAAGCTCTTCCACGTCGATCCCGCGAAGCGCCGCTTCGAGCTGCTCAAGGAAACGGAATACGATCCCAAGACCGAGACCGGCCGCTCACGCTTCGGCTGCGAGTGGACCAGGGACGCGGTGATCCGCCGCATCGAGGAAAAGCCCTCGTTCGCCGGCATCAAGGGGCCGGTGTGGGTCAAGCTTCAGGGCATCGACGCCGCGAACCGCAAGGCGCTCGCCGGACGCAAACCGTTCGTCGTGCG
>DATISV010000363.1:0-1835 GCA_035468505.1 Luteolibacter sp.
CCCCGGTGTCGCGGGGCAGACTTCGCATTGGTCGGTCTCGGCCGCCGATTCGGAGTCGGAGGTGACCGTGGTCAATGCGAACCTGATCCGGCACAATCCGTTTTATCTGGTGCCGCTCTACCATGCCATCCGCGCGAGGGACCTAAGCGAGCCGCTGCGCGATTTCCGTGTGCGCTGCTCGATTCCCTGTTACGTCGAAATGATCGACGCCGCCACCGACCGGGTGATCGCGGTGGACCGGCATGGCGACGGCAGTTTCCGTGAACCGGGAGACATCGTCTATCAGGATGGGAACCACAACCTTTATCCCGACCACCGCTTTGAGGAAGCGGGGCGGATCTTCGGCCTGGAGCTGCGAGTCTTTCCGGCCGATGAAGCCGGCGCCGCCGGCATCACAGAAGGATATACCATCGCCATCGAGGGGCTGGTGAACGGAGCTTGGGAAATTCTTGCCGAAAACCGGGTGGAGACAGCCAAAGACCGGTAAGCGCGGAGCCAGCGGATTCCCGGCCATCATCGCGATGTGAACCACGCCCGCGAATTTTTCATTCGCGCACACCGCCGTCCCGCGTCATTTCCTCCGCGCGATGCAAACCGAGACACGCCAACCGCAATCCCAGTCATCCGCCGGCCGCTGGTTTCTCATCGCGGTGGGGCTTGCCACGGCGCTGCTGGGTGTCTTGTTCGTGTGGCTGATGGCGCGCAGTTATCTTCGCGCCAAGGAAATGCACGCCTGGCCGGAAGTGCCGTGCACCATTCTCAGCAGCGCGCTTGTCGAGCGGCAGCACGATCCGCAATCGCCCGTCGAATACCGCCTCGACCTCCTATACGGCTACCAGTGGCAGGGCGAGAACCGCACCGGCGACCGCATCACGCTGCGCGGAAACCCGTGGACCTCTAAGCGCCCGCTGGCGGATAAACGCGCCGACGAATACCCGCCCGGTCTGCAGACGACCTGTCGCGTGAATCCCGCCGATCCGGAGTTCGCGGTGCTCAAGCCGGACTCGCTCGCGCCCGGCTACTCGATCTGGTTTCCCGCCCTGTTCGTCATCGGCGGCCTCGGCATGGCCGTCCGGGCGGGACGGAAAAAACCGCGTTGATTCCGGTGTCTTTGCCACGAGTGAACATTCATTGACCTTGAAACCCGGATCGCGCGCGTGCTGATTTCGCCGCGTGCCCGATTCCGTCACGAATATCTCCTGCTACCGCTTCGCCCCGCTCGGCGGCCTCAAGGCCTTGCGCGCGGAGTTGCTGGAATCCTGCAATGCGTGGCAACTCAAGGGCACCATCCTGCTGAGCCCGGAAGGCATCAACCTGTTCGTCGCCGGGGCCGCGGAATCGATCGACCGTCTGATCGCCCGCCTGCGCGCCATTCCGGGGCTCGAATCGCTCACGCCGAAAATCAGCCTCAGCGAAACCCAGCCGTTCAACCGCATGCTGGTGCGGCTGAAAAAGGAAATCATCGCCTTCGGCGTGGATGCCGTGCGCCCCGCCGATCGCACCTCGCCCAAGATCGCACCGCGCGAACTCAAGCGCTGGCTCGACGAGGGCCGGCCGGTCACCCTGCTCGACACCCGCAACGATTACGAGGTGAAACTCGGCACCTTCAAGGGAGCCATCGATCCGGATATCAAGACCTTCCGCTCGTTTCCCGAGGCTGTTAGAAAATTGCCCGCGGAACTCAAGGAGCGGCCCGTCGTGATGTTCTGCACCGGCGGCATCCGCTGCGAGAAGGCCGGGCCATTCATGGAGATGGAGGGATTCCGCGAGATCTATCAGCTCGACGGCGGCATCCTGAAGTATTTCGAGGAATGCGGCGGCGAGCACTACGAGGG
>DATISV010000364.1:0-9658 GCA_035468505.1 Luteolibacter sp.
CGGCCAACCGACCACTGATCCCAACGCGGCGAAATACCTCGTCCCGTTCGGGGCCCACAAAGGCTACGGCCTCGCGCTGATGAACGAAATCATCGGCGGTTTCATCGGCGGCTCGCTGCCGACCATCCGCAACCGCTGGGACCAGGTTTCCAAAGGCGAAAAAGGCACCTGCTGCTTCTTCTTCCAAGTCTGGCATCCGGATGCGATGAACGCCGGAGACTTCGCCAAAGGCCGCAGTCAGTCCGATAACGTCAAAGCCGTCATCAGTGACATCCTCGGCCACGGCAACGAAAACTGCATGCTCCCCGGCCAGCTCGAAGCCCAGGCCGCCGCCCGCTCCGCCAAGAACGGCGGGCTCCTCTTCTCCGAAGCCGAAATCCAAGCCTTCAACGAGCTCGCCAAGGAAGCCCGCATGGCGAAGTGGAAAGTCTCCGATTTCAAGCAAGCCGAGTAAATCCTCCAACCGGTCAGACATGTCCGACCCGTCTGACTCATCCAGAAGCCACCTAAAACCATGCCCCTGACCCTCAAACCAAAATCCGACTGCACCTTCGACCAGATATCGCTCGGCGAAGTGATGCTCCGCCTCGATCCCGGCGAAGGCCGGATCCGCACCGCCCGCCATTTTCAAGCCTGGGAAGGCGGCGGCGAATACAACACCTCGCGCGGACTGCGCAAATGCTTCGGCTACAAGACCGCAGTCGTCACCGCTTTCGTGGACAACGAAGTCGGCCACCTGATCGAGGACTTCATCATGCAGGGCGGAGTCGCCACCGACTTCATCCAGTGGCGCGCCGACGACGGCATCGGCCGCTCGGTTAGAAACGGCCTCAACTTCACCGAGCGCGGCTTCGGCATCCGCGGCGCGGTGGGCAACCCGGACCGCGGCAACACCGCGGCCTCGCAACTCAAGCCCGGCGACATCGATTGGGACCACATCTTCGGCAAGCTCGGCGTGCGCTGGTTCCACACCGGCGGCATCTTCGCCGCGCTTTCGGAATCCACCGCCGCGCTTACCGTGGAAGCGGTCAAGGCCGCCAACAAATACGGCACCATCGTCTCCTACGACCTCAACTACCGCCCTTCGTTGTGGAAAACCATCGGCGGCCTCGACAAGGCGCAGGAGGTCAACAAGGAGATTGCCAATTACGTCGATGTGATGATCGGCAACGAGGAGGACTTCACCGCTTCACTCGGCTTCGAGGTCAAAGGCGTGGACCACAACCTCAGCAACATCGAAACCGATGCCTTCAAGGCGATGATCGAAACCGCCGTGAAGGAGTTTCCGAACTTCAAAGTCGCCGCCACCACGCTGCGCGGAGTGAAAACCGCCACCGTCAACGACTGGTCCGCCATCCTCTGGCACGACGGCCAGTTCCACGAATCCCGCCAGTATCCGGACCTGGAAATCATGGACCGCGTCGGCGGCGGCGACTCGTTCGCCTCCGGCGTGCAGTTCGGATTCCTAGAATTCAACGACGCCAGCAAAGCCGTCGAATACGGCGCGGCCCACGGCGCGCTCGCCTCCACCACCCCCGGCGACACCTCGATGGTCACCCGCAAGGAAGTCGAGAAAGTCATTGGCGGCGGCGGCGCGCGCGTTGTTAGATAACGTGGCGGCGGTTTGCAACCGCCATGCCTCTCTTTCACTCTCAAATCTAATTCCACAAACACAAATCATATCATGAGCGAACCCCTCTCCGACATCGGCCTGATCGGCCTGGCCGTCATGGGCCAGAACCTCGCACTCAACATCGCCGACCACGGCTTCCGCATCTCGGTTTACAACCGCACCACTTCCACCATGGAGAAATTCGTGGCGGAAAACCCGGACACTCCCGGCGGACTCGTCGGCCAGGCGACGCTGGAGGAATTCGCCGCCAGCCTGAAGCGCCCGCGCCGCGCCGTGATCATGGTTCAGGCCGGCAAGGCCACCGACGCGGTCATTGAATCACTTACCCAGGTCTTCGAACCCGGCGACATCATCATCGACGGCGGCAACTCGAAGTGGACCGACACGATCCGCCGCGAGAAAGAGCTGAAGGAAAAGGGCTTCCTGTTCATCGGCAGCGGCGTTTCCGGCGGCGAGGAAGGCGCGCGTTTCGGTCCGTCCGTGATGCCCGGAGGAGACGCCGAGGCCTACAAGCATTTGGAACCGGTCTGGAACGCCATCGCCGCGAAAGTCGATCCGGTCACTGGCAAGGAACTCAAAGGTGCCGCTCCTGGCAAACCGATCACGGGCGGCGTGCCATGCGCCACTTACATCGGCACGGACGGCGCGGGACATTATGTAAAGATGGTTCACAACGGCATCGAATACTGCGACATGCAGATGATCTGCGAGGCCTACGATCTGATGCGCAAACTGCTTGGCATGTCCGCTTCGGAAATCGCCGCCGTGTTCAAGAAATGGAACACCGGCGTGCTCGACAGTTTCCTCATCGAAATCACCGGCGAGGTGCTGGCGCAGAAAGACCCCGTCACCGGCGGCGACCTCGTGGACCTGATCCTCGACACCGCCGGCCAGAAGGGCACTGGCAAGTGGACCAGCGTCAGCGCGCTCGACATGGGCGTGCCCGCTCCCACCGTGGCGGAGGCGGTTTTCGCCCGCTGCATTTCCGCGGTGAAGGACGAGCGTGTCGCCGCCAGCAGGATTCTAACGGGTCCAGACAGCGCCTATCAGGGCGACAAGGAGAAGTTGATCGAAGCGATCCACGCCGCGTTGTACTGCTCGAAAATCTGCTCCTACGCGCAAGGTTTCCAACTCATGCGCGAGGCGCAGAAGGAATACGGCTGGTCGCTCGATTTCGGAAAAATCGCCCAGATTTTCCGCGGCGGCTGCATCATCCGCGCGGTCTTCCTGCAGAAGATCACCGAGGCCTTCGAGCGCGACGGCAAGCTCGCCAACCTGCTGCTTGATCCTTATTTCAAAGGCGAGGTGGAGAAACTCCAAGCGCAGTGGCGCAAGGTGATCGCCACCGCCGCGCTGCAAGGCGTGCCCGCGCCGTGCATGGGCAGCGCGCTTTCCTACTACGACGGATATCGTAGTGAAAAACTCCCTGCCAACCTGTTGCAAGGGCAGCGCGACTTCTTCGGCGCGCACACCTACGAGCGCACCGACCAGCCGCGCGGGAAGTTCTTCCACATCGACTGGCCCGAGCCCGGCCGCCCGCAGATCGAGATCTGATACCCGCTACTTCGGCAGCTTGAATTCCGGCGCCTCGGACATCTCGTTGGAGGTGTCGAGGTTCCGGAGCTTCACCTTCAGTTCGAAGAGATCCTTGCGTCGGTCGAGCTGTGGCGTCACGGAGCCGCCCGAGCGCGAGCGGTAGAGATCGCCGGTGTCCACGTCGGTGACCAGCAGGGTCTCGACGTTGGAATCCGCGATCGCCTGGATGCCATCGCGGGCGAACTCGAAATCGGACGGTGTGAACACCGCGGCCTGGCCGTAGTGAATGTCCATCGACGGCACGCTCGGCAGGTTGCCGATGATGCCGGCGGTGGCGACGAAGATCTGGTTTTCCACCGCGCGGGCCTGCGCGCAGAGGCGGACGCGCAGCATCGCATGGCGGTCGTCGGTGCAGTAGGGCACGAAGATGATCTCCGCCCCTTCGTCCGCCAGATAGCGAGTGGCTTCGGGAAACTCGATGTCATAACAGATCTGCACCGCGATCTTCGCCTTGGGCGTGGGCAGCACGAACAATTCGTGGCCGCCGCTGATTCCCCAGTAGCGTTGTTCCGCGGGCGTGATGTGGAGTTTCGGCTGGGTGATGTAACGGCCCTCCGGATCGAAGATGAGGCATTTGTTGTACAGCTTGCCGCCCTCTTCGATCGGATGACTGCCGCCGATGATATAAATACCGAATTTCTTCGCCAGGCCGGAAAGGAGACCGATGACCGGTTCGGTGAAATCGGACGACAAGCGCCGGATGCCTTCCAGCGGCGAGAGCGGCTCGAGCACCGAGAGCAACTGCACGGTAAAAAACTCGGGAAACATGACGAAGTCCGAGCGGTAGTCGGCCGCAGTCTCGACGAAATATTCCACCTGGTTGGCGAACTCCTCGAAGTCCTGGATCTTCCGCACCTTGTATTGCACGCAGGCGATGCGCACCTTCGACGACGGCTCGCGCTCGGTGTATTCCGTGTTGATCCACTCGATCAGGCTGGCGTAGTTGCGGCTGCGGGGATCGGTGATGTAATTGCGCAAAATGCCGCGCACCACGAAGCCCTCGCGCAGTTGGAAACTGAGCACCTCGTCGCGCAGTTCGCCGTCCTTGACCTTTTGCACGTATTCCTCGGGTGTCATCGAGTCGGCATGCTCGTCATAGCCGGAGAGGCGGCCTCCGGCGAGGATGCGGCGCAGGTTGAGTTCCCGGCACAGCCGTCGGCGCGCCTCGTAGAGCGCCGCACCCACGCGTTGGCCGCGGGTTTCCGGATCCACATAGACATCGGCGCCGTAGAGCGTGTCGCCGAGCGGGTCGTGATTGTGGAAATAACCGCCATCGGTGATGCCGGCATAGGTGTGGGGGCGGTAGGGATCGCGTCCGCTCTGGATGACGAGCGAGGCCACGGCCCCGACGATCCGGCCGCCGATGTCCGCCACGATCTGCCCGGCGGGAAACAGCTTCAGGTGATTGCGGATCTGGCGCTCGCTCCAGACCACGTTTTCCTCCGCCATCAGCGGGAAGGCGCGCTTGTTGAGCTTGATCAGCGCCGGGATGTCGGCGGCTTCGGCCGGACGCAGCAGGACTTCGGCGGATTTTCCCTCATAGACGAATGGTTCCATGCGTTCAGTGTCACGAATTCGCGCGTCCGGTCAAGAGAGGGTCCGCAGCGGAGAATTCCGACGGAATTTCCGTGAATGTTTTCCCGTCCGTGCGGCGTATCGGGTCGATCATGCCACGCTTCGCAATACTCGTCGCCCTGGGAATCTCCACCATCGCCTGCCGCGCGGAGTGGAAGCCGATGTTCAACGGCAAGGATCTCGACGGCTGGTCCGGCGATCCACGGCTGTGGCGCGTGGAAGAGGGTGTGATCGTCGGCGAGACGAACGACACGGACAAGAAAACCGCGGCCAACACCTTCCTTATCTGGCAGGGCGGCGAACCGGCCGATTTCACTTTCGAATACAAGGCGCGCGTCACCGGCAAGAACAACTCCGGCGTGCAATACCGCAGCCGCGTGATCGACAAGGACAAGTGGAGCGTCGGCGGCTATCAGATGGACCTGCACCCGAAACAGGAATTCCTCGGCATGCTCTACGAGGAGCGCGGCCGCGGCATCGCCTGCCAGCGCGGGCAAAAAGTCGATCTCGCCGAAAAACCCGCCGTCACCGGCAAGTTCGACGTGCCGCAGGTGGATCTCGCGGAGTGGAATTCCTACCGCATCGTCGCGCGTGGCCACACGGTCCGGCATTACGTGAACGACCAGCTCGCCGCGGAAATCACCGACACCCATCCGGAAAAACGCGCCGCCAAGGGCGTGATCGCGCTGCAACTCCACGCCGGCCCGCCGATGAAGGCGGAGTTCAAGGAACTGCGTATCAAACTCGACGGCGGCGTACAGCCTCCCGAGGACGTCACCGGCAGTTATCAGGTCGCTCCCGGCTTCAAGCTGGAGCGCGTTTACAGCGTCCCGAAAGACCAGGGTTCCTGGGTTTCCATCACGAACTTCGGTAAAAAAAAACTTCTTTGCGCCGACCAGCATGGCGGCATCTATCAGGTGACCTTGCCGGATGATCCGGCGGCCGCGGTGGATATCGCGCCGCTCGACATCCCGTTGCGCGGCGCGCACGGACTGCTGTGGCACCGTGATGTGCTGTGGGTGAGCATCTGCGAGGGCGGCAAAAACAACGGCGTCTGGCGTGTGACCGACAGCAATGGTGACGGCCTGCCGGACAAGCCCGAACACGTGCTCCCCCTGCGCGGCGGCGGCGAGCACGGACCACATTCGCTGGTCCCCTCGCCCGATGGCGATCAAATCTGGCTGGTGGCCGGCAACCACACCAACCTTCCGGAAGTCGACCGCACGCTGGTGACGCCGGTTTGGAAGGAGGACCAACTGCTTCCCCGTCAACCGGATGCTCGCGGCCACGCCAGCAGCCGGATGGCCCCCGGCGGTTGGATCGCGCGCTTCGATCTTGATGGAAAAAACCTGGAGCTTGTCTCGGCGGGATACCGCAACTGCTTCGACCTCGCGTTCAACGAGCACGGCGACGCGATCACCTATGACTCGGACATGGAATGGGATCTGGGCATGCCATGGTATCGCCCCACCCGCTTCTGCCTCGTGGTTCCCGGTTCCGAGTTCGGCTGGCGCCACGGCACCGGCAAATGGCCGGACTATTATGAGGACTCGACGCCATCCCTGTTGGATATCGGCCCCGGTTCACCCACCGGGGTTCTTTCCGGAAAAGGGGCGCGGTTTCCCGCCAAATACCAGCGCGCGATCTTCGGTCTCGATTGGACCTTCGCAACGATCTATGCGGTGCACCTCACGCCCGCCGGGCGCGGCTACACGGCCACCCGCGAGGAATTCGTCGCCGGGTCCGGCCTGCCGCTCACCGATGCGGCCATCGCCGGCGACGGCGCGATGTATTTCCTAACAGGCGGCCGCCGCACTGGCTCCGCTCTGTGGCGCGTGAGCTACACCGGCGCGGAATCGACCGCTCCGGTCGTTTTCCGGTCGAAGCCGCTCGACCTGATGAAACCTGACGAAGCGGAACAACAGCTTGGCTCGGACAGCCGCATCGCACGTTTCGAAGCCCGCACCGCGCTCGAAAATCAGGGAGCCGAAGCTTTGGCCCGCATTTTGAAATCCAAAGCAAGCAGCCCGTGGCAAACGATCCACGCGGCCATCGGCTTGGTGCGCGTGGGCGAGGCGGCGCATGTGCCGGTCGCCCTAATAGCACTCGACGCGCTCGATTGGAACCAACTCGACACCCCTGCCCGCATCAACTGGCTGCGGGCCGCCGGGCTTGTCTTCGCGCGTCATGGCAAACCGGACGACTCGACCCGCGACCGGGTATTGGCGAAAATCGACGCCGCATTCCCATCCGGCGACGCCATGCTGGACCGCGAACTGTGCCGGATGCTCGCCTATCTCAACGCGCCGGGCGTCGTCGGCCGCACCCTCAACCTGATGGACGCCGCGGGACCGGAAGCCGCGCCCGATTGGATGGAACTCGCCAAGCGCAACAAAGGCTACGGCGGCACCATCGAGAAAATGATCGCCAACCTGCCGCCGGCGCAGGTGATCCACTACGCTTATTGCCTGCGCGTCGTCCCCGGGCCATGGCGCAATGACGAGCGGCAGCGGTACTTCACCTGGCTGGGCCGCTTGGCCGGCAATTCCGGCGGCGCCAGTTATGCCGGATTCATCGGCAACATCCGCAAGGACGCGCTCGCCAACTGCACGCCGGAGGAACGCGAAAAATTCTCCGCCGTCGGCGAGGCGGCGATTCCCAATCCGCTCGCGAATCTGCCACCGGTCGAAGGCCCCGGCCGGAATTGGACGGTCGATGAAATCGTCAACGCCGCCGAACAGGGACTGGCGGGACGTTCGAAGGAGCGCGGCAACCGCATGTTCCGCGCCGCGATGTGCGCGGCCTGCCACCGGTTCGGCAACGAGGGCGGATCGTCCGGTCCGGATTTGTCGAACCTGGCCGGCCGTTTCACCGTCCGCGACCTCGCCGAGTCCATCGTCGAACCCGGCAAGGTGATTTCGGATCAATACCACTTCGAAACCATCACCCGCCCGGATGGCAGCCGGATCAGCGGACGCATCATCGAATCGACCGAAGACCGCTGGACGCTCGCGACCAATCCGTACGACCTCACGCAAACCATCGAGATCGCCCGCAACAAAGAGGATCAGGTGACGCCTTCACCGGTTTCCCCGATGCCGCCCGGTCTGGTGAACCGGCTCAACGCGGAGGAGCTCAAGGACCTGCTCGCCTATCTGCTGAATACCCCGTGACCACCACCTGCATATTTTTTCAAATCCACGCGTGAAAAACCCGCGGCACGATACATCTTTCTCCCAACCCTACCCACTGAACCACATGAACACCCGTCGTCATTTCCTCCGCAAACTCGCCATCACCGCCAGCGCTCCACTCGTCATCGCCTCGCAGCTCGGTGCCGAGGAAACTCCGCCGCCACCGCCCGAGAAAGTTCCCGAAAGCGATCCCGTGGCCACCGCTTTCGGCTACAAGGAGGACACCACCAAGGTGGACCAGCAGAAATACCCGCAGCACAAACCCGAGCAGCGCTGCGACAACTGCCTGCACTACACCGGCAAGCCGGGCGAAGCCACCGGACCCTGCGCGATTTTCCAGAACCGCCTCGTCACCGCCGAAGGCTGGTGCATGGCCTATGTCATCAAGCCCGCCGCGCCAGCGACTCCAGCGACTCCACCGACACCGCCTGCCGCGCCAAGACTCGAATGAGTTTTCACTTCCCCGCACCGGCCGTGGTCCATAGCCTTCCGCCGACATGAGCAGTTGCGGCCCGAAGATGAAAATGGACCCGGCCCTGCACCGGGACCGCAAGCCGGAGTGGATCAAGGTCCGGCTTCCCAACAACCCGGAATTTTGGTCCACCAAATCGCTAATCACCGACCTCAAGCTGGTCACGGTGTGCGAGGAGGCGCAGTGCCCGAACCGATGGGAATGCTGGAGCCAGAAGACGGCGACCTTCATGATCGCCGGGGAAAAATGCACCCGCGCCTGCGGGTTCTGTGCCGTCAAAACCGCCAAGCCCGACGCGCTCGAAGCCGACGAACCGCAGCGCGTCGCCGAGGCCACCCGCCGTATGGGGCTGCGCCACGTAGTCATCACCGCCGTGGCCCGTGACGATCTCCGCGACGGCGGCGCCGACCATTTCCGCCGGACCATCGAAGCGGTGCGCGAGGTGAATCCCGGCATTATCATCGAAGTGCTCGTCCCCGATTTCAACGACCGCGACTGGGCCTTGCAAATGGTGATGGACGCCCGCCCGCACATCTTCAACCACAACATAGAGACCGTCGAACGGCTCACTCCTCTTGTTAGATCGCGCGCCCAATACCAGCGCTCGCTCACCGTGCTCAAGAAGGCCAAGGCGATGGTCGATGGCAAGGTCGCCACCAAGAGCGGCATGATGCTTGGCCTCGGCGAACGCAAGGAGGAAGTGCTGCGCGCTATGGACGACCTGCGCGCCCACGACGTCACCGTGCTCACGCTCGGCCAATACCTCCGCCCCACTCAGAAGCACCTGCCGGTGGTCGAATTCATCCACCCCGATGCGTTCGGGGAATACAAACAAATCGCTTTGGAAAAAGGCTTCCGTCACGTCGCCAGCGGCCCGCTTGTGAGGAGCTCCTATCACGCCGCCGAGTTCCGCCCGGAACTCGACGTGCTTGAAGCCATCGAATCCGACCTGCGCGCGATGAAAGGCATCGAACTCGGTCCCGAGCATCTTCCCCTGCCCGCTCTCCGTCCGCAACTTGCCAAAGCGATCGCCTGAATCGTGGCACGGGCATCCTGCCCGCAGCTCATCCGTCCATGAAACACTGGTTGATCAAGTCGGAACCCGACGTCTTCTCCATCGACGACCTCGCCCGCGTGAAACGCGAGCCGTGGACGGGTGTTAGAAACTACCAGGCGCGCAATTTCATG
>DATISV010000365.1:0-5245 GCA_035468505.1 Luteolibacter sp.
ACCGGCCACTTCGCGCTCAAGATCTGGTCGGACTCGCCGATCTATCAGCAGGCCGACGCGCTGGAAGTCGGCAATGTTTTCCGGGTCGAGGCGAAGTGGACGCAGGGCTCGTTCGGCATCGAGTCGCGGGACTTGGAATTCCACACGCCCGACGAGCGCGCGCTCACCGATTTTTTCGCCGGCGATCCCGTGCTGCGGGCCAAGCAGGACGAGGACTACGCGGAAATCCGCGGTTTCTGCGACAGCATTGCCGATCCGCGCCTGCACTCGCTTTGCAGCCGGTTTTTCGAGATGCACGGCGACCACTTCCGGCGCACCGCCGCCGCCAAGCGCAACCACCACGCGCGCCGCGGCGGGCTGGTCGAGCACGTCGCTCAGATGATGCGCTCCGCCGACGCGTTGAGCCGCGTCTATCCCGAACTCAACCGCGACCTGCTGCTCGCCGGAGTGCTTTTCCACGACTGCGGCAAGTTATGGGAAAACTCCTACCCCGAGCACGGTTTCACGCAAACCATCAGCATGTATGGCGAAATGATGGGGCACATCCCGCTCGGCATCGAACTGGCCAACCGCCTCTGGCACGAAACCATGGCCGCACCCGAGGCCGCCGCGTGGAGCGAGCTGGCACCTTCATCCAACGACGTCCGCCTGCACCTGCTCCATCTCATCGGCAGCCACCACGGCGAACACCAGTTCGGCTCGCCCGTCCTGCCGCGCACGCCCGAGGCATTCGCGCTGCATTACATCGACAACCTCGACGCCAAGCTCGAAATGATCCGCGACGCCTATCAGCAGTCGCAGGAGATCGCGCCGGGGATCCATGAGCGCGTCTTCCCGCTGCCTACGAATCTGGTAAGGCCGCTGGCGAGCTATACTGAAAAGGATGGGTTGCAGGAGATGGAGCGGGAAGATAGTGATGGATCATGAAAGACAAGAACCATGGGAAGAATGGGATGGATGGGAATCATGAGTCCCATGCTTCCCATCATTCCCATTCCCCCGATCCCACTGAAGAGCGCGTCCTCGTCCCCCGCGGCGATTACCGCTTCCTGCGCTCCTTCCAAAAAGCCGAGGTCGTCTATGATTTCACCTTCCGATTTGCGCACAAATTCCTGTCGCGCGGAGACCGCACCATCGACCAGATGATCCAGTCCGCGCGTTCAGGCAAAAAGAACATCCTCGAAGGCAGCAAGGCTGCCCAGACTTCCAAGGAAATGGAGATCAAGCTCACCAACGTCGCCCGGGCCAGCTTGGAGGAACTCCTGGACGATTACATCGACTTTCTCCGCGCGCGCGACCTCCCGCAATGGGACAAAGACTCGCGCGAGGCATTGTTCGTCCGCCGCCTTGGCAAGAAAACCCCGCAGACCTTCGAGTTGTATCGCGGCTTCATGGAGACCCGTCCGGCCGAAACCCTCGCCAACATCGCCATCTGCCTCGTCCATCAGGCCAATTACCTCATCGACCAGCAGTTGAAGACCCTCGAAAACGAATTCATCGAACAAGGCGGTCTGCGCGAACGCATGACACGCGTTCGCCTCGCGAACCGGAACCGGCACCGCGGGAGTTGAGCATGTGGCATTGACCCGCCCGCGCCGTGGCGCTACCCCATCCGCCACACACATGGATCCCACCCACACGGCATACGGCACCTGGAGCGGCGGACGCTTCATGCATTTCGGCGAGACGCTTTCCGAGGACCGCTTCATCGGCTGCATCGAGACCGCCTATGAGGCGGGCATCCGCACATTCGTCACCTCGGATGTTTACGGCAACGGCAAGGCCGACGAGTTGCTCGGCCAGGCGCTGAAAGGCGTGGATCGGAAAAACTACAGCCTGGTCGGCATGATCGGGCACGATTTTTACGAAGGCGAGCGGCAGGGCTCGCGCGGCTATCCGCGTTTCACCGATGCCGCGCTGCGCGGGCCGGAGGGGTTTGCCGGCTTCGTGCGGATGGCCGCGGCGAAAGAACTCGAACGCTGCGGCACCGACCACTTCGATTTGCTGATGCTCCACAATCCCGACGAACTCGGCTACACGAGCGAAGCGGTTTGGAACGCGCTCAAGGGCGCGAAGGACGAAGGCCTCACCCGCATGCTCGGCATCGCGCCGGGTCCGGCCAATGGCTTCTCGCTCGACCTCGTCGGGGCCTTCGAGCGCTTCGGTGAAATGATCGATTGGGCGATGCTCATCCTCAATCCGCTCGAACCTTGGCCAGTGGGACTCACGCTGCCCGCCTGCGAAAAACACGGCGTCAAGGTGATGACCCGCGTGGTCGATTACGGCGGCGTGTTTCACGACGACCTCGGCCGGCCGGGCCACCAGTTCAAGCCCGGCGACCACCGGACCTACCGCCCCGAAGGCTGGGTGGAGCACGGGATGGAAAAAGCCAACCGCATGCGACCGCTAGCGGAAAAATACGGGCTCACCTTGCTGCAATTTGCCAGTATCTGGAACCTGAGCCACCCGGCCGTGGAGAGCGTGGTGCCGACTTTCATCCAGGAATCCGGCGAGGGAGCTCGTCCGATCGAAGACAAGATCCGCGAGTTTGCCGCGCTGCCGGACGTCCGTTTCACACCGGAGGAAGTGGAGGAAATCCGCGCCATCGGCGACAACACCGGCTGCATGATGCTCAAGGGTGCCAGCAAGCGTCACGCCACCAGCGAGCGCCCGGACGAGTGGCCCATGCGCGACGACCTGCTCGAACTCGCCGGCCGCTACGGACTGGGCACGGAGTGGTGATTTTCCGTGCCTTCAAAACGAATCAACCGCGATCCTTGCGGAGCGCGGTTGACTTGGAAACAGGATGGAGCGAGTGGCTCAGCTTGCGGCACCGGCGGTGCGGGCCTTGCGGATCATGCTCTTGACGGTGTCGGACGGCTTGGCACCGACGGCGAGCCACTTGTCGGCCAGCGCGAGATCGATGGTGAAGTTGGTGCCTTCCTTGAGCGGATCGTAGGTGCCGAGCTGCTCGATGTAGCGGCCGTCGCGGCGCTTGCGGCTGTCCACGGCCACGATTTTGTAATACGGGCGGTCTTTGGTGCCCTTGCGGTTGAGACGGATGGAAACGGACATGATGGATCTCGGTGGCTCGCACCCGGAATCGGGCGGGCGCGGAAATTGAAAGATCGCGCCCGCCTTGCCAAGCAGAATCTTGGCGAATTTTCCGGCGGGGCGGGCCGGTCCGGGAGGTTCAGAGACTTTCGAGCGCCTCAATCACGTCGTCCGGGGACAGCAGTTCGGGCAGTATGACGGGGACGCGGCCGGGGACGAGCAGGACGTTGACCGGGATGGCGCTGCGGCCGTATTCGCGCAGGGCTTTTTCGATTTCGGGGTCGGGCTTGGTTTTATCCGCCTTGAGGGCGACCACGCCTTTTTGCTTCATCAGATCGATAACCTGGGCGGTGTAGGCGCGTTTTTTGTTCACCTGGCAGGTGGCGCACCACTTGGCGGTGAAATCGATGTAAACGGGCGTGCCGTCGTCGAGGAGTTGTTGCTGGGTCTCGGCGGACCACGTCTGCCATTCGAGCGCGGAGGGCTTGGGCGGCTTGGCGAGCAGGAAGCCGGCGGCGGCGAAGGCTGCTGTGACGGCGAGCGCGGCGATGCGGACGTTTTTCCTGCGGTGCGGCAGGCACCAGCGGCCGTAGATCCATGCGGCGATGGCGATGCAGCTCAGGCCAAGCAGCGGATCGAGCAGGTTTTCCAGATCGATGAGGCCGGCGTAAATCCAGAGCAGGTAGCCGGCGGTGGCGAAGAGCAGGAACGACATCCCCTGCTTGAAACTCTCCATCCATGCGCCGGGACGCGGCAGGAAATCGATGAACTTCGGGAACACCGAGAGCACGAGGTAGGGCAGTGAGAGGCCGAGCGCCATCGCCGCGAAGGCACCGAAAAACTGCGTCGCCGGCAGCGCGATGGCCGCGCCGATCGCCGCGCCGAGGAAGGGCGCGGAGCACGGCGTGGCGACCACCGTGGCGAGCACACCGGAGAAAAACGAGCCGGCGAAACCGTGCTTCGATTGCAGGGAACCGCCCACCGAGGTCGCTGTGGCACCGATTTCGAAGACGCCGAACAGATTCAGCGCGAGCACGAACATCAGCAGCATGAGCGCGAACACCACCCACGGTTCCTGGAGCTGGTAGCCCCAGCCGATGGAGTTGCCGGCGGCGGCGCGGGCGGCGAACAGGATGCCGCTGAGCACGCCGAAGGAAGCGAGCACGCCGGCGGTGAAAGTGAGGCCGTGGAGCGCGATTTTCTTCCGGTCCGAGCCCGCCTGCTGGACGAAGCCCATGATTTTCAGGCCGATCACCGGGAACACGCAGGGCATCAGGTTGAGGATGAGCCCGCCGATCAACATGCCGCCGAGGATGGGCAGGAATTTGGAAAGCGGAGCGGGCTCCGGCGGCGGCGCGGCGATGGTCGTCGCAGGCACCTTGAGCGGACGATCTCCTAACAGAATCCCGGAAAGCGAGTCACCCTGCTCGATTTCGTTGTCGAAAGCGTCCACGGTGGCGCGCTGGAGCCGGACGACCCAGGCGTCGCCCTCGCGGTCGATCGAGCCGCCGTCACCCGCGGACTTCACGAACGGCTGGTCGGGAACGAAATCGGTGAATTCCGAATCCTGTGCGCCGCCCTCGATGCGAAAGACGATTTCCGCGTCGCGGCCGGTGGCATGGAATTCCCAGCCGTCGGCTGCGGCGGGCATGCTGGCGCGGGCGCGGGCGAACAAGTCCGCCGCAGCGGGATCGGGCTCCGCGGTTTCCGCGACGGGCAGGGTGAGAGTGAGGGATTTCTCCTCGTTGATGCAGGCGTCCTTGCAGATCTGCCATTCGGCGTTGGCGGTGATAGTCACCGATTCGCCGGGGACGAGAGCGTCGGACGGAGTGATTTCGACGAGGAAAATCGGCGATCCCTCGTAGATGAAACTTTTACCGGTGAAGCCCTCCTTGACCGAGGGTGCCGGCCACTGGATTCCGCCGGCGGTGAAGCCATCGGGCAGGGTCCATTCGATGGCCAGCGGCAGTTCGACACCGCCGGAATTCAGATAGTAGCTGTGCCAGTCGTCCGGGTGGCTGAGTTCGAGCGCCACCGAGAACGGTTCGCCCGGCGCGATGGATTTCACCTCCGCGACCACGCGTGCCTCGCTGGCGGCGGCACCGGCGGCATTGAACGAAAACTGCCCCGCGGCCCAAGGACTGGCGGAAAACGGAATGACGAGCCAAAGTAGCGGACGAAGGAGCTGGGA
>DATISV010000366.1:0-4059 GCA_035468505.1 Luteolibacter sp.
CGGCCGTGCTCGTGGAAATCGACCACCGGAGCATAGAGATGGAGGGTGTCGCGCAACGCGGCGGCATCGGCTTCCGAGGCCCGTGCGCCAATGATTTGCCTAGCCAGCGCGCGCATTTGTCCGGTCATCCGCCCGCCTACCCAGAGATCGGGCGGACGGTTGTGTTCCTTGTCAATGATGACGAAACGCCCGTGGTGCCCCTTGCCGATGGTGGTGCCGAAAATCCCGAACAACGTGAGCGAGGCGATCACGTGCAGCCTTCTGCCGCGGAGCCACCATCCGCGGGAGGCGGTGAAGAGGGTGACCAGAAGTGCGAGCCCCATGAGGCTGGCGGAGACGACCATCACGAGCGGGACATAGCCCGGGAGAAAACCGACGCGGTCCAGATAACTGGCAAGCGGATGTCCCGGCGGGCCTTCGATTTCATGCAGCCAGAAACGGGTTCCGGGATAAAATTTCCACGGACTGAGAAGCTCCCGCTCGTTTCCCCATGTCGTCACGGCAAGCCCGTGCACCCATGGCGGGTCGTCCGGCTCCAGCCATGACAGGCAGGTGTCGGTGTAGATGGTGAGCAATTGCAGCAACGGCAGCAGAAAGCAGAAAAGCTGGCCGGCCGTCACCAGCCAGGCGGCGCTGCGACCGAGTCCCAGCTTCACACCGAACGGTGATGGCAGCGCCTCCCGCATTGGAATGTGTCGGAAACGCCGCAAGCGGATGATTTGCCACAGGGCGAGCGGGATGCACGGCAACAGCAGTAAAAACAGCGCGTTGAAACCGCCCACGAGTAACCGGTGGTCGCCTACCAGATCGAGCGGCAGGCTGAACTTCGCTTTGCGCAGCGTCAGCAGGCTGCTGAGGCTCGATACGAACACCAGCAGGCCCAGCACCGTCCAGAGGCAGTCGGCCACCCGGATCGGAAACGTGACCAGCGGCGTGCCCGAGTAGCGCGGGGAACTGCCGGTGATGCGCTCCAGTTCCGCGAGCATCGCCCGCGCGTTCGGCCAGCGCGCAGTGGGGTCCGGGTCCATCGCGCGGCGCACCAGGTCGTCGATGCGGACGTCCACGCCGCGCCTTGACGATGCGGGAAGCCATGCGCCGCGTGGCGGCGTGCCGGTGAGCATTTCGTGGAGCATCACGCCCAGCGCGAAGATATCGGCCTCCGGGCCGGGCTGGTAATCTCGGCGGTAGGCCTCGGGCGGCAGGTATTCCGCGGTGCCCGCCACCTGCCCGGCTCGCGTGAGCGAAAGCATGTGCACTCGGCGGTATACCGGCCGGGCGAGCCCGAAATCGGCGACTTTCACATGGCCGTCGTCCGCGATCAGCACGTTGGCGGGTTTCAGGTCGCGGTGCAGGATGCCGCAGTCGTGGGCATGGGCCACCGCATCGGCGATCTCACGAAACCACATGTAGGCCTTATCCGGCGGCAGTCCCTGTTCCGGAATTTCCTGTGACAGCGCCGGGCCGTCGATGAACTCCATCGCCAGGTAGAGCCCGCCCTCGTCCGATCCCTCGCTCAACGGCCCCGCATCCAGCAGGCGCACGATGTGGGGATGGCGCAGGTCGCGCAGGAACCGGGCCTCGCGTTCGATGCGTTCCACGGTGTCCGGTTCGTCCGGCGACGCGATTTTGATGGCGGCGGTTGAGCCGTCGGCCTCGCGTTCCGCCTTCCAGACCAGGCCCGAGCCGCCCTCGCCGGCCACGCCGGTCACTCGCCAGCCGGGGATCGCCGGCTTGATCGACTCGACATCCTCGTCCAACAGATCCAGCAGCCGCCCGGGGTCCATTCCGCGCAGGCGGGGGGGATTCGGTGGATGGGAGGAAACGGTCATATTCCTGATCTTAGAACCCGGTTTGCCCGGTTTTGTGACAATCCGCATTCAGGCATCGAGCAATCCGCGCAGTTCTTCGGCCAGTTGGGCCTGGCAGGTGATGCCCAGGCGTTCGCCGGCCACATCGAGCAACAGGCGGCGATAGCGCTGGCGGAAACGCACCGCCGCCTGTCGCAGCGCCGCACCGTTCAGGCCCAGCTTCGCCGCGGCTTGCTCATAGGTGGAATCCGGCAGCGGTGTCTCCAGCGCGGGCAGCAGCGTTTCGAACAATTCGCCGCGGTCGCCGGCCAGGTAATGGTTCTCCAGCCGTGCCATTGCCTCGTCCATCAGGGTGAGCGCCCAGGCGCGCGAGTAGGCTTTTTCCGGATCGGAAATGGCGGCCATGTCGTTTTGATAGAAAATCTCCAGGTTGTCCCGGTCCACCGAGAGATGTTTCAAGCCGCCGCCGCGTTTGAGACGCAGCATGTGACCGCGCCGTTTCGCAAGGTGATTGCTGAAACCGGCCAGCAGCCACGAGCGCAACCGTCCGCGCGCGGGATCGAGTTTCTCAAGCACTCCCCGGGAGCAGATTTTCCCCATGAAATCCTGGACCGCGTCCGCCGCGTCCTCGGGCGTGAGTTCCTTGCGCCGCGCCCAGGTGTAGAGCGGATACCATGCCGCACGCGCCCACTCGTCGAGCGCCTGCTCCGCTCCGCCCGCCGCGCGCTGGATCAGACTCCAGCGCGTGGTGCGGAAGGACGTCGTCTTTCTCCGCCCGCTGCTTTCGCTACGCTCCATGATGATGCCATGATGAAGCGTCAACGCGAGTGGTGCGTCAATCGCGTTCCTTGCCGAAACTTCCGCGCCCGATGCGCGATTGGGCCGAAACCGCCAAATTCGTTTTCTTGAACGACCTGTTCCGAAGAACCCTGATTCTCGCGACGGCCACAATGGCCATAATGCCGGATTCTTCTCCCGGCTCGGAAGTTTCAGTGGGCAGGCTGTGGAACGAGGAGCTGCTCGCCGCGATCCGCCTGGAGGTGCCCGATCCTCCGCTGCACGCACGCAATCCGTTCGGTTGCAATATTGCCAAAACACGCAGCCCTACGGATGGCGGGCTGTTTGATTATCCGGCATGCCGATATGTGCGGGATCAGATCGCGATGTTGGTCTCGTCCAGCCAGCGGGCGGCGGCGGCCACCACCTGTGAGGCGTTGGTGCAGCCGAGCTTGTTCTTGATGTTCTCGCGGTGCGTCTCGACCGTCTTCACGCTGATGCCGAGACGTTTTCCGATCTGGGAAACCGTCATTCCCGAGCCGAGCATCGAGAAGATCTCGATTTCACGCTGGCTCAGACGGATGCCGGCGACGGGTTGCTTGCCGCCCTGATGGCCGATGAGCAATCGGGCCAGTGTCTGGCTGACAAATTGGCGGCCGCTGAGCACGGTTTTCGCCGCATCCACCACCTGCTCCATGGGGGCTGACTTGCTGACGAAGCCGGCGGCACCGGCCCGGATGCAGGGATAACCGACCTGCAATTCGTCCGCGCCTGAATAAATCAGGCAACGTGCCTTGCCGGGCTTCTTCTCCAGTTGGCCGAGAAACGGCAGCACCGTCTGGCCGGATACGTGGAAATCGGAAACTACCAGGTCGATCGGATCGCTTTCCACCCGCTTCCAGGCTTCCGCAAAACCGCCGCAACAGGACACCATCTTGCATCGCAACGATGGTGCCAGCAGATTCGCCAGGCCATCCCGGATGATCGGATGCGCGTCGATGATCAAAATCCGTGTCTCGGCCGCTTTCATCTCGGGAGGGAGGATGTGGTTGAAGCAGGAGATGTGCCGTTCGTTTGCTGGCACCCTGCCGCCGTGACCACCCCCGCCGCGCGGGATGTCATGGGCAATCGGGGGAAATGGGCGCGACGGAGGTGGCGGCAAACGGCGGTCTGCCTGTCGGGGGAGAGGGGAAAAATCAGTCTCACGCCTGCTACTACCCGGTTCGCCCGGTTTTGTGACAGGGGTGACGGATTTTTTTTCGGAATATTTTCCCCCCAGCCGAAATCCGGTGCGGCGGCCGCTCATAGCAGCACCGTCAGACCCTCACGCCTCGGCGCGTTCCGCAGGTTGGCGTCGCCGAGAGGTAGCCGATCGGCTTCCCTCGTTATCGATACGGTTTTCCTTGTCTTCGCCGAGCCGTCTCTCAACTTTGGAAAACTTGATGCGCAAGTCCCCGACAGTGAAGGTTTTATG
>DATISV010000367.1:0-4154 GCA_035468505.1 Luteolibacter sp.
GCGGGCGGTGCTGTAGGTCACGGCGAGGGACACGCCCATCTTGTCCTTGTTGGCGTAGCCGCCCACGTCGCCGAAGCTGCGCTGGGTTTCGAGGTCGAAGTAAACGATGTTTTTTCCGGACACGCGGCGTGTTCTAGCGGGCGAGGCTCGCGCCGGCAAGCGCACCGGGACATCCGGGATGCCGGCGGGGAAACGGGCGGCTCAGAGCGGGGTGATCGAGATGTCGCGGAAGTGGATTTCCGCGCCCTCGGATTGCAGGCCGATCGGGCCGGAGAGGACGTCCAGCCCGCTGGCCTGGTTGACGGTTTCGCCGTTGATAACGATCGTGATGTCGCCGCCCTTGAGGGTGATTTCGTAGCGGTTCCACTCGCCTGGCGGTTTTTCGGCGGCCTTGATTTTTTTCACACCGGTAAAATCGGCGAGGTCCTTGTGATCCTTCACTTCCATGATGCGATCGGCGTCACCCTCAATGGCCGCGCCGCGGAAGGCCCAGATGTCACCGGCGCTCTCATGCTTGAGCTGGGCTTCCACGCATTTCGGCATGAATCCGATGGGTTCGCCAGCGATGCGGAGCAACACGCCGCTGTTGCCGGCGTCCTTGCCGGGAGCCCAGCGCCATTCGAAGGTGAGCGTGAAATCCTGATACGACGCCTCGGTGGCGAGATAGCCGAGTGGCACGCCCTTGCAGACGATCGCTCCGTCCTCGACGCTCCAGACGTCCTCCATTTTCACATTTTCATCCACCAAATGATGCGTCCAGCCGCTGAGGTCCTTGCCGTTGAATAGCGCGACCTTCCCGGGCGCGGCGACGGCGGCGGATTCCTCGGCGGGGCGCTGGCAGGAAAGTGACAGAATGGCGGCGGACGTGAGCAGGATGGAAAATGACAGCGTTTTCATCCCCGCCATCCACGGCGAATCGCGCCACGCTGGCAAATCAAATCCGCCCGGCTCACTCGACCACCGGCAGGAACTCCGGCAGGCTGCCGGTCACGCCCGCCAGCCGCGGCATCGCCTCCCACGCATCGTGGTCGCCCGCGATCCGCCCGGCGAGCCGGCGCAGGTTTTCCGCCGCATGCTCGCGCTCCGGATAATAAGGACGCAGCCGGTCGCGGTCGGCGGTGGGCACGATGTCCCAGGCGAAGGCCGGGCGATTGTCCACCATGCCTTCCTTCGCGCCCCAGACCCGGCCTTCGCCGAAACGCAGGTCGGCCATCCAGACGCCCTTGGCATGGCGGCGCGCGATCCACCAGCCGTCGGAAAACCACTGCACGCGCCGCACCTCGCGCATGTTTTCCATGCCTTCGAGCGCGAGATCGCCGCGCGGGTAAACGGTCCATCTGACAGGCTTGTCGCGCGCATCGAACACCGAGCGGTAGCCGACCCACAGTTCGTCGCCACGATCCACCACCGCGCGCCAGAGCACGATGTTGAACGGCGTGGGGGCCTCCATCCGGCGCTCGTATTCCACGCCGCGCCGCGCCAGATCGGCATCGAAGCCGGCCGCGGCGGTGAATTTCATCGCCACACTCAGCGCGGCGTAGGCGGTGGACAATCCAAGTCCCCACGCATTCAACCGACGGCGTTTCAGAAGCTGTTTTTTGTTCCGCAAAAACGCCAGCCAGACCAGCGCCACCAACATCGGCAGGGTGTAGAAGAAATCGATGATGAACAAGTGGTTGAAACCCACGCGATGCCCGGAAAACGGCCACAGCACCGAGGTCCCATACACTGTGAAACAATCGATCAGCACATGCGTGCTCCACACCGCGAAGACGAACCACCCGGCGTGCGCGCGGGTGACCTTGTCGCGCTTCCAGCGTTTCGCCAGCCACGGCGAGAGCAGCCACGCGGCGAGCACCATCACGATCAGCGAGTGACTCGGTCCGCGGTGCCACCAGAGGTTGGACGCGTTGTCGAGAAACGGCGAAACCACCACGTCCAGATCCGGCAGCGTGCCGAAAATCGCGCCCCATGCCAGCGCGCGGTTGCCCAGCTTGCGGCCGAGCATCAGCTCGCCCACCGCCGCACCCAGTGTCGCCTGTGTGATCGAATCCACGGCCGCGAGCATGGCGGATTTTCAAATTTCGCAAATCCGAAATATCCACCTCTCTCCCGCCCGAGGTTTTTTCGTCGAGACGGGCACTTGCCAAGCCTGCGGGCATTCTCCAATTTCCCCGGGTCATCGAAAATCCGCGCCGCGGATTTCAAAAAACGCCCAACCCGTTTCCCACCATGCCAGAGATCACCGAGAAAGACCTGCCCGCCAACATCAAGCCCCTGTGGCTCAAGTCGCTCACCGCGGTCCAGGCCTCCAACCTCGACTACGCCGTCACCCTCCTCCAAGGCGTGCTCAAGGACTGCCCTGACTTCCTCGAAGCCCGCAAAATGCTCCGCAAATGCGAGCTGCAACTCGCCGCCGGCGGGAAGAAAAAAGCCACCCTCTTCGGCATCCAGACCGGCGGCATGGGCTCCATGAAACTCCAGGGCGTCGCCAAGAAAGACCCCCAGGCCGCGCTCGTCCTCATCGAGAAGGAACTCGAAAAAGACCCGCTCAACGAGTCCGTCAACGACCTCCTCTTCGACGTCTGCCTGAAACTCGAAATGTTCGAGACCGCCGCCTTCGCACTGGAAACCGTCCGTCAGGGCAAGCCGGAAAACGCCAAACTTCTTCACAAGCTCGCCAAGTTCTATCTCGACCGCGAGCAGCCGCATCTCGCCTCCGAGGTTTACAACGACATCATCAAGCACCACCCCACCGACGGTGCCGCCATCAAGGGCTCCAAGGACGCTTCCGCCCGCGCCTCGATGCAGAAACAGAAGTGGGACGAGAATGCCGACATGCGCACCCTCATGCGCGACAAGGACCAGTTCGAGGAAATGGAAAAGGCTTCCCGCACCGGCCTCACCCGCGAGCAGCTTGAAGAGCGCCGCGACAAGATCATCGCCAAATACAACGAGGATCCCAACCACCTCGCCACCGTCAAGGACCTCGCCGCCATCTACGAACAACTCGAAGACTGGCACAACGCCCAGACCTTCTTCGAGTGGGCCCACTCGCTCAGCAACGGCGACGTCGCCCTCGCCGCCAAGGCATCCGCCATGAAGGACCGAGCGCTCGAAGGCGATCTCAAGCAACTCGAAGCCGGCCTCGCCGCAGATCCGGAAAACGAGGAACTCAAGGCCGCTTACGAAGCCCGCCGCGCCGACCGTCTCGCCGAGCAGGTCGCCGAGGCCAAGCGCCGTGTGGACCAGAACCCCACCGACCCGCAACTCCGCTTCGAACTCGGCAACGCGCTCTACAACATCGGCGACCACAGCGCGGCCATCCCGCACCTCCAGCAGGCCACCCGCAACCCGCACATCCGCACCAAAGTGCTGCTCACCCTCGCCCGCTGCTTCAAGGCGAAGAACATGTTCGACCTCGCCATCAAGACCCTCTCCGACGCGCTCGCCGACCTGCACGCCATGGACAACACCAAGAAGGAGGTCCTCTACGAAAAAGGCCTGATCCACGAGGACATGGACGACAAGGAATCCGCGCTCGATTGCTTCAAGCAGATCTACGAGGTCGATTACGGCTACCGCGACGTCGCCAAGCGCGTCGAGTCGTCGTATTCCTGAAACTCCGCGCAATTCCGGGATTGGCGGATTCCCCGTCCCGCGCTATGGTTCGCTCATGGCCGCAGACCCGTCCAAGTCCGATGCCCCCATCGTGCTGCGCGGAAGCCTTCTGATCGCCGATCCCTCGCTGCGCGACGGCACCTTCGACCGCTCCGTGATCCTGCTCACCGCGCATGAGCCGGACGATGGAGCCGCCGGCCTGATCCTCAACCAGCCGACCGGCCGCGTGGTCGGCGATTTCCTCAAAGGCGAGGAATTCACCACATTGCGCCATTTGCCGGTCCACTCGGGCGGCCCCGTGATGCGCGAGCAGATGACCTTTTCCTCGTTCTGGTGGAGCAAAAAACTCGGCCTGCGCTGGGCCACCCGCATCTCCGCCGAACAGGCCGCGCAACAGGCCCGCAAACCCGGCCGCGTCGTCCGCGCCTTCATCGGATACTCCGGCTGGAGCCCCGGCCAGCTCGAAAACGAACTCAAGCGCCAGTCCTGGTTCCCCGTCGATCCCCGGCCCGACCTGCTCGGCCACGAACACG